>NZ_LJOU01000121.1:0-14607 GCF_001672085.1 Anabaena sp. AL93
GAGTAGGGGGAGTAGGGGGAGTAGGGGAGTAGGGGAGAAATTTCATTCTTCATTCTTCATTCTTCATTCTTCTGAATGGGCGCAGGCCCTGCGCCCCTACCGCTTGATTCCTCAAAATTTTCTTTCAAATTCAATTACAGCCCGACTATCATCAGTTAAATTAGTGGAAGAACGGACACGGAATTGATTATTTATGCGGTAATTAACCCCCCATTGTAAGGGATCATTTGCTGTGAGGATTTTAATGGTAGAAAGAGAGAATTTTGCAGAAATATCAATTCCTGCTTCTAAAGCTAATTCTAAAGATGAGTTATTTCTCCCTGCTTCTGGTCTTTCAGATAGAATAGTGGGAAATATTCGCAATTCACTTAAACCAAAAGCATCACCAATTTCATTAAATGCACCTTGGAAATTACTGAAAACAGCCGAACCGGCAATATTAATTAAACCCAGGGTACTATCACCACGTCCTTGATTGTCAACAAATCCGCCTCCTAGCAAGGTGACAATTTGTGTTTCTGAACGGGAAGGATTACTTTTTAATTGCAAATTATCATTAATTTGACTAGCTAAACCATTAATACTAGCTTCTACTCGCACAGTTTCTAACCCTGCTAAACCTAGAGAACCTTGTCTACTTAAATCACTATTTTGAGTTATGTCTAAAACCTTCGCAAATAGGCGAATATTCAAATCAGGGTCACGGGGTTGACGAGGACTAAAAGTAGCAGTTTGTGGATAACCTTTTGCTAAATTTAACTGGGTAGTAAATAAGTTTACTGTACCTTTGGTTAACTTAATAGGTCCATCTGGTATGGGTTCAGCTAAAGAACCATTCACAGTTAGATCTCCAGAAGCTTGGAACTTGAACACTGGTGGTTTAGAAATTTGGATATTTTTTCCTAATCTTAATTTTAAATCATTTAACTTAGTAATTTTACCCGCTGTATCTAGTTTATTAAGGTCATTAATTTTTGCAGATGATGAATTTTCATCTTTAGATTCTGCTAACAATACTTGACCATTGAATAATTCTATATTACCGCTAATTATTGGTTGGAGAAGAGAACCAGTAATTGTTAAATCACCATTAGCACCTCCTTGATATAAATCTTTGAGATTTAAAGATAATTGTCTTAAATTAACCATCAAGGGAATATCTATTTGCACATTTTTACTATTAGCAATTGGCAATTCTCCCACAGCTTCCACTTTACCATTGCTAAATTTACCTTCAAGACTTTTGATAAACACACGAGTTAAATCAAAAATTGCTTTACCATTCACATTAGTTAACTTTCCTGGTAAGGCTTGGGCGCTAAAGGTAGCATTATCAAGAGAAGCAGTTCCTTTCACGAAAGGTTGTTTTCTAGTTCCTCGAACTTTTAAATCTAATTCTCCTTGTCCCTTTTCAAAAGCTATCTCATTAGTAAAGAGATTTAAAAGTGTCAACCCTTCATTTTTGATATTGACATTTAAAGTAACGTTGTCACTGTCCGATTTTTCAGAAGCAAAGGGTAAAGTATAGGGAATACTACCATCAATATTTGCAGGTTCAGACCCCACTCCTAGTACCTGACTACCAAAGTTTAAACGTCCATTAGCATAACTGAAACTAGCATTAGCTGATTCCACTGGTTTTTTATCAATTGTTCCTTCTGTAATGTTTAATTCTCCTGTAGCTTGAGGATTGGCAATACTACCTGCTATGGCTGCATTAAGTTTTAGCTTACCTGTAATTCCCAGCGGCAGTTTTACTAAATTATTAAATCGCTGAATGGGAAAGTTTTCAACTGTTAATTTACCTGATTGGGTTTTACCACTAACATAACCTGTAAAGGCAATTAACTTGTTTTCCGATTGAATTCGTAAAGGTTGTAACCGCAAAGTTCCTTCTGTAAAACCACCTTCAGCTATGATTTTTTCTGCCCGATAAAAGCGACTTGGTTCTGTTGGGTTCCCCCAGGTAAAATTTTGTCCTTGGAGGTTAAATTTTATTCTTGGTTCATCCGTTGTGGCAGTATTAATGGAAATGTCACCATTCAAAATCCCCTTTAAGTCTCTTAATTCTGGGATAGGTTGAGTATCTAATCGTTTTTGTTTTTGGCTATTTAGTAGGGCATTAATTTCTGATAATCGTTGTATTTGGTTAAATAGAGACTCTAATGGTAAGCCTTGAGATTGGGTGGTTAAATCCACAGCCGTGCCGTAGATAGGTGGGTTTAACCCCCGCTGGAAGTCTTGAATATCAAAGATTTGTGCTGCGGTGAGAATGTCTTGAATATTGCCTTTGTCAATGTTGATATTTGCTCGCAGTTGCGGTTTTTTTGCCCAGGGTTTGATGTTGGCAGTAAAGGTATATCTACTTTCACCTTTGCGAAGTTCGCTGTTATTGAGGATGAAGGTATTATTATCGTATCGCAGTTGAGTTGCAAAGCGATCGCCTTTAATTCTCCCCAGTTCCGGTTCTTCAATGGCTATATTTCCCGTTGTAGCCCATGTCTGCGAATTAATTTGCAAATTCCCTGTTAATAATCCTCTCACTCCTCCTGGACTTAAAGGAGTATTTGCTGGTAAAGCTATATTCAAAGCTTTTAAAGGAAAATTAGTCACATTTATATCCCAATCAGATCCTGTTGCTGTACCTGATAACAATGCTTGTTGCCACTGAACTAAAATGGATTTTGGGCGATTATTACCATCTAAATTAACTGCTATGCGGTCTTTCACACCAGCAACATCTAAACTCAACCCCTGTCCTGACACAGAATTTAAATTACCAGTCAATAATGGCTCAAAAGCCAATTCCTGAACTTTTAAATTCCGTAACCCTAACTTAGCTGTAATATTTGGAGCGGTAGGTTTTCCCGTCACCTGTCCGCTAAAATCCAATCTGCCAGCAATATCAACAAGATCAGGTAGTTGCACTGGCAATCCTTCCAGACTATAGTTTCTTGCCTGGATATTCAAATTAACATCAGTAATTTCTGGAATACCCGATTTCTTAGCATTAGCTAATAAATAACCTTTTATAGCGAGCGCCGTTGAACTATTAGCTTGAAAATTGGCACTATTATAACCATCAATAGTTAGCTTTTCTCCATTCCAACCAATATCAGCTTGAATAGGTGCATCCATACCTGATAAACCTTGACTCAACCGCACCTGACCAACAGCAGCTACATCTGCTAATGTGGGAGCAGCTAGAGTTCCCGATACTTGCAACTTTCCTGCCAACTGTCCTTTTAACTGCTGATTAAAAGGCTTTAATTGCAAACCTGAAGTAGCTAACAAGGCTTGATAATGGCCATTATTCAGTTGAATCTCGGAAGCTTTAACTATACCACTAGGTAATGTTAAATAGCCTTTCCCTTCTCCTTGAATAGTTTCTGCTTGGAATGATTCCACCGAACCCGCTACTTGCAATTGACCAGTGATCATTCCCTGCATTTCTGGGTGCAGGCCCTGCGCCCCTACGAGTTTTGTTAAAGGTATATTATCAGCTTGAATTTTCGCCTGATAGCGACCTTCTGCTACTTGAATATTAGCAGCTTTAATTGTCCTTCCACCAATATATAGAAAGGCTTCACCGATTCCAGAAAAGGTTTTTAGACTGAAATTTTCCCTGTTACTGGTAATCATAAAATTACCTGATAGGGGATTATTTAAAATTGGGTTAGCTTGTTTAACAATTGTTGCTAACCGTAAGTCTTTTCCTTGCAACAAAGCGGTAAAATTTTGGTTATTTAATTGGATTTGGGAAATATTGACTGTGCCACCTGCAATGTTGACATTGGCATTTTCAGGAATAATTGTTTCTATTTGAAATGGCGAGGAATTTCCTGATAAACGCAACCTACCGTTAAATTCTGCCCCAGCTAGAGAAATATTTTCCTGCTGTTTTTGGTCAACAAAAGATGTTAATTGGATTTTACTAGCTTGAGTTAAAGCTTGCCAACGCTTGCTATCATAACTATAATTACCACTACCAGTAACTATACCGCCGCCAACCTTGGCAACTATATCACTAAAGGAAACTGTGCGATCGCTATGAATAATACTTGTCCCTGTTGCCGGGTATTTGGCTTGAGGAGCTTGCCATTTAACTACAGTTTGGGTATTAGTAGCCACACCCTTCAATTCCGCGGTAGCTGTCATCAGGCCAATGGGGAAGCCTGTTTTGATATTATATACTTGAGCGATCGCATCCCCAGGCACATTTTCCGCTTGTAATTGCAAGTTCAGCGCCGATACTTTACCAAGTTTAATTATCCCCCCACCCTTAACCTCGCCGCCATAGGTAGTTTTACCTTGAATATCTGTAATTTTCAGAAGAGATTGACTACTAATAAGCTCAAATTTACTGCTAACTTGCCCAAAATCAACTTTATCAATTTGGGCAATTTTTAACGTCCTCACATTACCAGACAATACAGGTTGAGAAACTCTCCCCACTATCTGTAAATCGGCTTGAGCTATACCACTCACCGGAAATGGTAACTTTACCTTTAGCGTTGTTTGGGCATTAGCTAAACTTACCGCATTTACACGCCCTTTTAAATTAAACCCTGCTTGCTGATCAATAGTACCCGATGCTGTTAACGGAATCTTTCCATAATTTGTAACTATATGATCTAATTTAATTAACAGTCCATCAAAACTGAGATTTCCCTGACTATTATTGAGCAATTGGGGCAGATTGGGAATTTGCACCGTCACCCCTTCTAGAGCCGCATTGCCATAAAGTAAGGTTTTCTGCTTTGGTATCACCTTAATTCGCAAATCACCATTAACCTTACCAGTTTGTAAAATCAGTGGTAAAGTTACAATCCGGGTAATATCTGCGGCAAGAAGATTTTGAGCTTTAAGTCGAAAATCCCCAACTAAAGTTTTCTCAGGAATTAAATCGCCAACAATGGTAATATCACCCCCACTGACAGCCTTACCAGCCAAGTCTAATTTAATTAGGCGATTTTTATCTAAGAAGAGTTGAGCCGTGCCATTAACCCCAGAAAATCCCACAGGGACTGGTAAAGAAATTTTTGCCCCTTCACTAACTTTCGGTACTAATACCAAATTTGCATCCCGAAACCGCAATTTATCTAAATCGGTTTTAATCAGTCCTGCCTCCGTAGGTGGAGCGATAGTAGTCGTTAACCAGCTTCCCTGCCTATCCTGCTCAACATAAACATCTGGATTAATTAAAGTTACATCTAATCGAAGATTGCGGTTAATAACTAACTTCCAAATATCAAATCCTACATCTACTGCTTTGACATTTACCCGATCTGGATCTGTCGGTGTAGCGGGAATCTCCGAAGCGGCAAACTGAACACCGGTCAGGGAAAAGGATTTAACTGCTCCCAATTTTACTGGACGATTGAGAGTATTAGTAAGACCTTGGGTTGCTAATGGTACTAAATCATGATCAACAAAACCCTTTAATCGCCAAACACCACCAATAATTCCTAATAATAACAAAGCACCTATACCTAAGCCAGCACGACCAATTATCGTCCACCATAGGCGATTAATCCCAGAATTACCGGGGCGAGAATTTTGACTAGGAGAGTTAGACATAGGTTTGCACGCTTTGATTACCAGATATCTGGCAAAACACTAATTACTGAAACCGGACAAGCCTCAAGGTTATCCACAGCACTAGAAATATAAATGAATATTGACATAATTTTACGTTTAGAGACTTCCAAGAAATAAATTATCCTAAGAAACGAACCACAGAGGCACAGAGTACACAGAGAGAGAATTTCTGCATCAGTTTTGGGACATTTTTTTATTTGGAAGTCTCTTAACTCTTAGAGTATAACGGGATAAGTGCGAAAATAAAAACTTTGGTTTTGGTAGAATTTGCAAATTATGCCTTTTGGTCTATGCCTAACTTCCAATAATCTCACAAAAATTATTGGAGATTTTTATGAATATACAGTATTGAACTTTAAGATAAATTAGAGAACTGAATCAAAGGATAGACAATGCGTGTTTTTGTACTAATGTTCAATGCTGGCACTGATAATGAGGGGATTCACAGCATTCGGATTAGCAATGCTCAAGGGATAGAAGGGAATAAAATCCTCATGTTTGAGTCAGAGGATGATGCCACCCGCTTTGCTTTAATGTTAGAAGCACAGGATTTTGCTGTCCCGACAGTGGAAATGATGAATGCCGATGATGTTAAGGAATTTTGCGAAAGCACTGGCTATCTCTGGGAAATTGTAGCGGAAAATAACGAATTAGTATTGCCACCAGAAACGAATGTCAAACAAACTGATTGGCAACCTGAACCAGAAATAGAGGATACTGATGAAGACTTTTTATCTTACAGTCCACCTGCGCCAGAAATTGCTAATTCTGATTTAGACAGTATTCGACGCAAACTGGAAGGTTTATTATAATTAGTCATTAGTCATTGGTCATTAGTCATTATGGGTAAATAAAAACTGACGACTGACAACTAACAACTGACAACTAACCAACTAACAACTAACTAACCAACTAACAACTGACAACTGACAACTGACAACTAACAACTGACAACTGACACAAAGTATATGACAAATTTTCAGGAACGAGGGCATTTACTCACCGAACAAGTTAATCCCAATAGTCTCAATTTAGACCAACTTAACTCCCTGGAATTGGTGGAGTTATTTAATAGCGAAGACCAAAAAGCAGTAGCAGCAGTAGCGGCTGCGAAGGTTCAGTTAGCAGCAGCCATTGACTGCACAGCAGAAAGGCTAAGTCAAGGTGGACGTTTATTTTATGTAGGTGCAGGGACGAGTGGGAGATTAGGAGTATTGGATGCTGCTGAGTGTCCACCGACTTTCTGCACTTCCCCAGAATTGGTACAAGGGATTATTGCTGGTGGTGCGGGAGCATTAGTCCGCAGTTCTGAGGATTTGGAAGATCGGTCTGAAGATGGGGAAAGTGCGATCGCTCAACGACAAATTACCCAATTGGATGTAGTCGTCGGTATTACTGCTGGGGGAACAACTCCTTTTGTTCACGGTGCCATTAATGCAGCACGTCAACGGGGAGCTAAGACTATTTTTATCGCCTGTGTTCCCGCCGAACAAGTTAGTATTGAAGCTGATATTGATATTCGGTTGTTGACAGGTCCAGAAGTTTTAGCTGGCTCTACTCGCTTGAAAGCAGGAACAGTGACAAAATTAGTTTTGAATACTCTCTCGACGGGGGTAATGGTGAAACTAGGTAAGGTCTATGGGAATCGCATGGTTGATGTCGCTGTCACTAATCAAAAATTACGCGATCGCGCTTTACGCATCTTACAAGACCTCACTGGTTTAAGTCGAGAAGCCGCTGGTTTTTTACTAGAACATAGCGGTAAATGGGTGAAATTAGCATTATTAATGCACTGGACTAGCTTAGACCAAGAAGCAGGTAAAAAACTATTAGCAGCCCATCACGGTAATCTTCGACTAGCTGTAAACAGCTACAATCAGAATACTTAACTACTAAATTTACCAACATCACAAAACAGAATTAAAAATGGGTAATTGATAATTACTTACGGTTTCTTGTACCCTAAAAATAAGCGTTATTACTGATATAGTATCATAGACAAAATGAGTATAATATTACAGGATTATTGAGTAAATAAAACAGATGGTTAATTGCATACCGCTAAATTAATCTGAGACTTTTTAATATTTACTAAGTAGTGAGACAGAATTAATTACACAATGTCATTGCGTAAGCGTTGCGTGGCGTTAGCCATATGGAACGAAGTGAAATGAAGCAATTCCAAGGGTTGTGATTGCTTCCCTTCGCTCGCAATGACTGTAAATATTTTTGTCCAATTACTTACTATTCTAAATATCGAGTACTGTTACATAACAATAACTAAATTACATTTGTGTGTAATCCTCCAATACCCTCGCCAAACGTCTGAAGCCCTATTAATAATATCGTAAAGATTTTATTGGTTTGCATATCTATATTTAGAAAGTCGGCATAGGTATTAATCCTCCCAATTAAATTGTCAAATGCTTGTCAAACAAGCCAAACATGGATTTTTATAAATACTAAATCAATAAATTTTCAGGGAAAGTATGATGACCAAACCAGAAGTAACAGAAGCGCAAAACCTATTCAACGAATTTAAAAAGTGTACTCAAGTCCAATATAACGGACAACTAAATATCAAAAGTTCTAAAGGACGAGAATGGACTTTCTACTACCGTTTAGGTAGAATAGTATGGGCTATAGGTAGTGATCATCCCTTCAGACGTTGGCGCAGAAACATGGCTCAACATTGTCCTGATATTGATATCACTAAAATTCGCTGTCGTTATGAAGATATAGCTATTGACCATTGGGATTATAATCTTATAGAGATGCTACATAAAAGACAGAAAATTCAAAGAGAAAAAATTCATGCCATTGTGGAAAACACTGTAGCTGAATTATTTTTTGATCTAGCTCAGGAACTAGGTTTTGCGGCTGTCACCTGCAATTACAGCCAGAAAATCATATTAGAAATGCCTATGAGCTTCACAAATGCAGATATGTCCATTAAACAAATGCAAGATGCGTGGTCAATTTGGTCACAAGCTGGACTAACAAATATTTCTCCTAATTTAGCGCCAGTTTTACGCCGACCAGAACAACTACAGCAAATGGTAAATCCATCTGTATATAAAAATTTTGTGAGTTTAATTAATGGTCAATCCACATTACGGGAGTTAAGCATCAGAATGAAACAAGATGTCATGCCTGTAGCACGTTCCCTACTTCCCTATATTCTTAAAGGCATTATTGAGTTAGTATCAGTACCTGATTTACCCTTAACAGTCGAATCTAGTAGTTCCACTAGTAGAAACCCCAAAAATCAAGCTCCTCCATTAATAGTTTGTGTAGATGACAGTCCCCAGGTGTGTAACATCTTAGAAGGAATTATGACCCGTCATGGACTGAGATTTATTAAAATCCAAGACGCTATCCAAGCTTTACCTATTATCATCCAACAAAAGCCAGATTTAATTTTCTTAGATTTGATTATGCCCATAGCCAGTGGCTATGAAGTATGTACACAATTACGCAGAATTTCCGCTTTTGCGGAGACACCAGTAATCATATTAACTGGTAATGATGGTTTAATAGATAGAGTTCGGGCGAAAGTTGTCGGCTCTACAGACTTTATTTCTAAACCAATCGTAGCAGATCGGGTTATGAATGTAGTTCGTAAATATTTACGCGTCCCCAATTTATCAAACAATAATCATGATACTAATTTAGAAGCTACCAGTAAGAAAAATTTTTGACCTCAATTAGTGATAAAAACAGGTAATATACATAAGAATCAGTATTTACCGACTCTTGGATTGAGATATCTTGAAAAAAGTTCATGATTTTTACTGAGATAGTAATAATAAAATAGTGTTAAGATTAACAATGCTAACTGTTGATTGTTTTGTTGGTTGCCACCAGCATTAAATCTTTTTAAAAGAATTCAATAGGTAATTGTTATGAGTACCGTTTTAGTAGTAGAAGATGGCTTAACTGATATGGAAGTTATCAGTAAATACTTACAGCAAGCTGGTTATTTTGTGGTTTGCGCTACAAATAGTGCAGAAGCACAATCTAAAATAGGTAGGAATAAACCGGATGTAATAGTTTTGGATGTAATTTTGCCGGATAAAAGCGGCTATGAAATTTGTCGGGAGTTAAAAGATAATACCGAAACTAGTAATATTCCTGTAGTTTTTTGCTCTACTAAAAGCAGTGATGTAGATAAAATGTGGGGGAATATGTTAGGTGCTGATGCTTATTTAGCTAAACCAGTAGATAAGGAAGAATTAGTGCTGACTTTAAAAAGATTGATTAAATGATGAATTGTGGGTTAGTCACCGAATTTTAGATTTTAGGTTTTAGATTTAAAATTTGAAGAAGTCTGTACCCTTTCGGTAAAGCAATCTGCATTTTCAGGGGCTAAAAAGAATTATTGAGGGTAGGGGACACTAATTTTGGAAACCAAACAAAAATTTTTGAGCTTTTCTTTAGGAGTCAGAGATACAGCAGTAATTCCCCTGGAGCAAATTACAGAAGTTGTACAAATACCACTAACAGAAATATGTGGTGTTCCCCAAATGCCTAATTGTGTTGTCGGAATTTATAATTGGCGGGGGGAAATGTTGTGGTTGGTTGACTTGGAGGAAATGCTAGGTTATCCACCACTTTTACAAGGGTCAAATGTTTTGTCCAAAATGATGGCATTAGTGGTAGAACATGAAGGTAAGTATTTGGGAATATTAATCCGTCAACTCATAGATATTGATTGGTTGGATACCCAGCAAATGAAACAACCATCTGGGGAGGTTTTCTATCCAGAAATGATACCTTTTTTGCAGGGATATTTCATTAATGATTCTGAACAAATGATTTTTAATTTGGATGCTTCAGCAATGCTGCAAACTTCTATCTGGACAACACATAGTTAAATAAGGAGTCAGGAGTCAATAAAGAATAAGAAGTTTAGTAATCATAATTTTTATTCTCTATTCTCTATTCTCTATTCTCTATTCTCTATTCTCTATTCTCTATTCTCTATTCTCTATTCTCTATTCTCTATTCTCTATTCTCTATTCTCTATTCTCTATTCTCTATTCTCTATTCTCTATTCTCTATTCTCTATTCCCTACACTTTACTACAATTATTGAGGTTAATAGCATGACAACTTTATATCAAAACCAAAATGAAGATGCTGGAAACATTTTTAGTACATCAGAAAATGAAGAAAAGAAAAAAGATAATGGCAATGGATCTAATTATGATTCATCTAGTAAAAGTTTAATTGCCCAGGAATTTAAAATCTGGAGACAGCGATTTCAAGAGATAACTACTAAAATGCGCCTAGTTGGGGATTTGGAGAAGTTATTATTTGTAACAGTAGCAGAAATTAAAGCTAAGTTAGTATGCGATCGCGTCTTAGTTTATAAGTTTAACACAGATGATACTGGAACTGTTTTAGCTGAATCAAGAAGCACTGGTTGGACACCTGCGATTAATGAAACTCTGGCGGCTATCGTGTTTGGTGTTTATACCAGTGCAGATTATTTAGAACCTGTAATTATTGACGATATTAGTAAAATTCAAGTTACCCCCTACCAAAAGCAGCTACTCGAAAAATTTCAAGTTAGAGCTAGTTTGAGCTTACCTATTTTTATTGATAGTAAAGTGTGGGGTTTATTGGTAGTTCATAGCTGTGGCATACCTCGACAATGGCAAGAAACAGAAACCACACTTTTATCACAAATTACCACAGAAATCACTTATAGAGTTCAAGGATTTAAATTACAAAAAGAACTAAAACAATCTTCCCTAGCTAAACAGTCAGCAGCGAAAGTTATTACCAAGATTTTACAACAGCCAGATGTCGAAAAAATCTTTCAAACAACTACTCAAGAAGTCCGCCAACTATTGAAATGCGATCGCGTTGGGGTGTATCGTTTTAGTGATGATTGGAGTGGTCAATTTGTCTCCGAATCTGTGGGAAATAATTGGGTGAAAGTTGTCACCCCCGATTATAAAATGGTTTGGGAAGATACCCACCTTCAAGAGACAAAAGGTGGTAGATATGCCAATGGAGAAACCTTTGTCGTTAATGACACCTATAAAATAGGTTTAGCCCAATGTCACATTGATGTTTTAGAACAGTTTGAAGCCAAAGCTTATATAATTTCTCCCATCTTTTCTGGGGAAAAATTGTGGGGTTTATTAGCAGCTTATCAAAATACTGGAGCGCGGGAATGGCAAGATTGGGAAGTCAGCTTTTTAAATCAGATTGGTTCACAATTTGGTGTAGCTGTTTCCCAAGGAGAATATCTAGGAAAAGTACAAAAACAAACTGAACAATTAACTCAGATTACCAAACAGGAAAAGGCTTTAACTAAGATTATTAACCGCATCCGGCAATCTTTGGATATGGGAGAAATCTTTAAAATTGCTACTCAGGAACTACGTCAGGTTTTGCGATGTGATCGGGTTGCAGTTTATCAATTTTATCCAGATTTTAGCGGTAAGTTTGTTGCAGAATCAGTGAGCAATGGTTGGGGTAAATTAGTTAGTACAGACCTGACAGATATCATTGAAGATACTTATCTGCAAGAAACCAAGGGCGGGCGGTTTGCTAAAGGGGAAGCCATAGCGGTAAATGATATCTATCAAGCCAATATTACCCCTTGTTATCTAGAATTATTAGAGCAGTTTGAAGCTAAAGCTTATATCAATGTCCCAATTTTCTTTGGCGATAAATTATGGGGTTTATTAGCAGCTTATCAAAATTCAGCACCTCATGAATGGCAATCTTCAGAAGTTAACTTTTTATCTCAGGTAAGTTTACAATTTAGCCTAGCTAAAACTCAGATAGATTATCTACAAACCCTAGAATCTAAGTCAGAAGAACTAGCACAACGGGCTGAACAAGAAAAAGCCATCAATAAAATTGTTAACCGCATTCGTCAATCCTTAGATGTAGAAGAAATATTCAAAACAACTACCCAGGAAGTTCGTCAGGCTCTGCAATGCGATCGCGTGGGAGTCTATCAATTTCTCCCTGATTGGAGTGGTAAATTTATCGCCGAATCAGTAGGTATGGGTTGGAAAAAAGTAGTAACACCAGACTTCCAAATGGTTTGGGAAGATAGCCACCTCCAAGAAACCCAAGGTGGTAGATACGCCAAAGGTGAAATCTCTGTAGTTAATGATATCTATCAAGTTGGTTATGCTCAATGTCATATCGAGATTTTAGAGCAGATTGAAGTTAAAGCCTACATCATCGTCCCCATCTTTTTTGAAGAAAAATTATGGGGCTTATTAGCAGCCTATCAGAATTCTGCAACCCGTGAATGGCAAACTTCAGAAGCCAACTTTTTAACTCAAATAGGATTGCAATTTAGCCTAGCTAAATCCCAAGTTGATTATCTAGATAGATTACGACAACAATCTGCTAAAATTGCCCAGATAGTTGAACAGGAAAAAACCTTCTCCAAGATTGTTAACCAAATTCGTCAGTCCTTAACTTCCGGGATCGAAGAAATTTTCAAATCTACCACCCAGGATATCCGCCAACTATTTAAATGCGATCGCGTCGCAGTCTATAAATTCACCTCAGACTGGGGTGGTCATTTTGTCGCCGAATCAGTAGCTCCAGGTTGGATCAAACTAGTTACATCCGAACTAAAAACCGCCTTTAATGACCCTTGTTTGCAAGCCATGAACGGTGGTGATTATAAAAAAGGTCGCAAATTAATAGTCAACGACATTTATCAAGCCAGCTTTGATACTTGTTACATTGAACTCCTGGAAGGATTTGAAGCCAAAGCCTATGCAATTGTCCCCATCCTATTTGGCGAAAAACTCTGGGGACTACTGGCAGTTTATCAAAACTCTAGTACCCGCCATTGGGAAGAGCCTGAAACCAATCTGTTAGCGCGGATTGGTGATCAATTAGGACTAGCTTTGCAACAAACAGAATTCTTACAACAGCTACAAACCCAATCAACCAAACTATCAGAAGCAGCAACAAGAGAAAAAGCAGCCAAAGAACTACTCCAACAGCGTTCCATTCAACTGCTAATTGCCCTGAAACCAGCCCTCAAAGGGGATTTGACAGTCCGCGCCCCCATTACTGAGGATGAAATAGGAACAATTGCTGATGCTTATAACGGGACTGTGCAAGCACTACAGCAGATCGTTATTCAAGTACAAACAGCTTCTCAACAGGTAGCCCAAACCTCCAGTAATAGCAGTACCTCACTGGTGGGATTGACTCATTTAGCCGAACAACAATCTGGGGAAATCACTAAGGCTTTAAGTGATCTGCAACAGATGGTAAATTCTACACAAGCGGTAGTAAATAATGCCCAATTAGTACAGATAGCCGTCCAACAAGCCAACAAAACTGTAGATTCTGGCGATACCGCGATGAATGAAACAGTTAATGCTATTCAAGCCATTCGAGAAACCGTAGCTCAAACCAGCAAAAAGATTAAACGTCTGAGTGAATCATCTCAAAAAATCTCCAAAGTTGTAAATCTGATTAGTAGCTTTGCCACTCAAACTAACGTTCTAGCTCTGAATGCAGCTATTGAAGCCACTAGAGCCGGTGAATATGGGAAAGGCTTTGCAGTAGTAGCTGATGAAGTCCGTTCTTTATCTCGTCAGTCAGCAGCCGCAACTATCGAAATTGAAAAATTAGTTCAGGAGATTCAAGCGGAAACTGGGGAAGTTGCCGTAGCAATGGAAACAGGGATTCAGCAAGTTGTCGAAGGAACAAACTTAGTTAATGAAACTCGCCAAAATCTTAATGCCATTGTGTCTGCAACTGCGGAAATTAGTCAATTAATTGAACGCATTACTGAAGCCACCCAAGTACAAATGCAGCAATCTGGTACAGTTACTAAATCCATGAATGATGTGGCAGAAATCGCTAACAAAACCTTTGGGGAATCTCAAGAAATTGCCCATGTTTTCCAAAGCTTAACTGGAATGGCACAGGATTTATTAGCGACTGCTAGTAAGTTTAAAGTCAAATAAATAGGGAGTGGGGGAGTGGGGGAGTGGGGAGT
>NZ_LJOU01000122.1:0-14476 GCF_001672085.1 Anabaena sp. AL93
AGGTAGGGGAGGTAGGGGAGGTAGGGGAGGTAGATTAGGCTGGAATTAAAATACAAGATTAGTTCAAGATAAAGATTTACATCTTTATATTTTTTTATCAGACAATTGAGAATATTTCGCAATATAGATAAATTAAGATATAATTTACTAACTAAGTAGGTGAACACAATAAAACCAAACTGTGTAAAGAAACGTAAAATCGCTGAAAACTTCTTTACTCTTGCCTCTTGCCTCTTGCCTTGCCATAACAACAATTTTCAACGCCAACCTACTTAGCGAATGTATTTCATTCGGTATCCATCAAATAAGTCATAAATTAGCCGTAACCATTTTAAAAATAACTCCTGTAAATTATAAAATAATGCTGTATTTTTAATTATTGTATATTTTTGAATAGTTTCTGAGATGATTTTTTCAATAGGATTTATTTAAGCAAAAGCAATTTAAAAAATCAGGATTTTATCTAAACATTGACCATTAACTTTCTACTTGAGTAAGTCTAAATGAATAAACTTTTTTGTGCAGATAATTCACGAGAAATCCGAGAAGATATCATTGGTAGTGCTACCAACTACCAAACTTACATTTTAATAGAATGTCCTACCCCTTGGGTTTATGAAGCCTTTGAATCTAAATGGGTACCAGATAACTTACGCAGTTTAGTAGAAAATATAACCCGCGATCAACTACCAATTCGGTTTCTATTAATTGCCAATGATGAATCCCATAGACGACAAGAAACAACCCTATTAATTTATCAACAGCAACAGGGATTAAGTCAAGGATACCGAAAACAAGAATTTAAATTACCAAATATTGAACAAGTCGCCGGAATTGTCAGTAAATGGTTAGCAGGAATGAGTATTGATTATGAAATAGAATCTAGTATTACCAGAGATATCTTAGTATGTACTCATGGAAGCCATGATCAATGTTGTGCTAGATATGGCAATCCTTTTTACTTTTACTCTCAAAATACAATTGCTGATTTACAGTTAAATCACACCAGAATTTGGAAATCGAGTCACTTTGGAGGACATAGATTTGCTCCCACAGCCATAGATTTTCCCCAAGGAAGATATTATGGCATCCTCGATCAAGATACCTTTAAATCAATTCTTACCCACACTGGGGATATACAATGTTTACATAAAGTTTATCGTGGTTGGGGAATATTGCCAAATCCCCTCCAAATCTTGGAAAGAGAACTCATGCTGCGTTTAGGTTGGGATTGGTTTAACTATCAAGTAACAGGTAAAATCATCGAAAAAAGCTTAGATAATCATACAATTATTGGTGAGTTGAGTTTTGAACAACCTCCCGGTACTCTCTACACTTATCACGCCAAACTTATAAAAGATGATGTGAAAACACAAACAGTTAAGGTTTCTTGTCATGCTTCCAAAGAAACAGTATGTTTGAAATATGCTATATCTAATCTTTGGCTGGTAGCGAAGAAAGTGGCAACTTATAGTTAAAATATGGCAGGAGTCAAGAAGAAGCTTAAGTATATACTTAAAAGAAAACTATAGGACTCCTATTTGAGTTATGAACTAGTTTTTTTAACGAACCACAGAGACACAGAGGACACAGAGGTAGGAAAATAAGAGATGTTCACATTTCATTTAGGATTGCTATAGTACAACACGGCATAAATAAACCAACCATTCTAAATCGTTAAAAAGCCTATACTGTCTTCGTTTTGACTTTTGACTTTTGACTTTTGACTTCCGCCCTGGGGTACTAGACTCCTGTATAAAATTAAATTTTATGGAGTAGAAAAATAAAAAAATGTCTAATAACCGTTCTGGAATCTTTATTGGTGGTTTGATGTTGGGAACAGCTATCGGCACTTTAGTCGGTTTATTAGTTGCTCCGCGAACAGGACGTGAAACCCGTAAACTGATTAAAAAATCTGCCAATGCTATCCCCGAATTAGCGGAAGATATTTCTACCAGTGTCCAAATTCAGGCAGATCGTCTTTCTAGTAGCACCCTAGACAACTGGGAAGAAACTGTAGATAGATTGCGGGAAGCGATCGCTGTTGGCATAGATGCTACCCAGCGCGAAAGCCAAAGTTTCCACAAACAAAATACTGTTGATATCAGCAGCACCCCAGACGACACCGATTCCCTGACTGAAAAACTAGAACGTTCAAAAATGCCATAAGTAGGTGAACACAATAAAACCAACCTGTGTAAAGAAACGTAAAATCGCTGAAAACTTCTTTACTTTTGCCCCTTGCCTATTGCCCCTTACCTTGCTATAACGACAATTTTCAACGCCAACCTACTTAACCGTGATTGATCCTTTATTTTGGCTGGGACTATCCATCCTCCTAGTTACTGTCAGTCTAACAACCGTTTTAGTGGCAGCCATCCCCGCTTTGCAGGAATTAGCCCGTGCTGCTCGTAGTGCCGAAAAATTCTTTGACACCCTTTCACGGGAGTTACCGCCTACTCTCAACGCTATCCGCGACACCAGTATAGAAATAACAGACTTAACTGAGGATGTTAGTGAAGGTGTCAAAAGCGCCGGTCAAGTTGTTAAACAATTTGATCAAAGCCTGGATAATGCCAAGAAACAAGCAGAAAGTATGCAAATCGGCACTCGTAGCGTCTTCATTGGCTTTAAAGCCGCGTGGAAAAGTTTCACACGCCAAAAAAATCCCAGGAAAAATACAAAAACACTTGCCAATCCGAAAACCGAATGAGAAACTACCGAAACATACAGCAGAAGTCAGGACTCAGGAGTAAAATTGGCTTTGCAGTTATACTCAAAACGGCTAGAAGCTGGACTTTTTTATCATACAAAGAACAAGGTTCAAAGCCTCTCCAGTATTAAATATTATTCCTTTTCCCTCTCCTCTTAGGAGAGGGTTAGGGAGAGGTGCAAAGGAGAGGTTTACCAGAGGGGTTTCATATTTGGTTAAACTATGAACCGTTTCAATTTGCTGTATCAAATTTAACTATCTGCATATTTAAGTATTGATACCATCAAAAATCAAGCATTTTTATGGAGTTTATTCCAATTTCTTGATCAGATTTTGTTAAGATACCTAAATATTAGAGTAAAGTAAAGAAGTGTAAAGAAATATCACTTTTACATTACGCTTTAAAAAGCACTTGTTACATTATCCTCTTGATTTTATAGTATAAAAACGTTCATGCACCTGTGTTTTTGGCGACGAATTTTAGTATCAATTGCCGTATTTTGCTTTGTTGGCTCAATTTTAGCAATTGATTCCCCATCAGCCCTAGCTTATGAAAATCCCGATTTACTACCCAGCTTTGTAACACCAGTAGTAGATTTAGCAAAAACTCTCCCTGACCCCCAAGAAGAAAAGCTAGTTAAAGAATTAGAACAGTTTGAAACTGACACCGGTTGGAAACTGCGCGTTTTAACTCAGTACGACCGTACCCCAGGTAGAGCAGTGATTAAATATTGGGGTTTAGATGATAAAAGTATTCTTTTGGTAGCAGATGCCCGTGGTGGTAACATCCTCAGCTTTAGTGTGGGTGATGCAGTTTATGAATTCTTACCTCGCACGTTCTGGATTGAACTACAAACCCGCTTTGGTAACTTATATTTTGTTCGTGAAGAAGGAGAAGATCAAGCCATTCTCCAGGCTCTAAATTCAGTTAAAGGTTGTTTACTCAAAGGTGGTTGTAACGTCGTTCCAGGACTACCTAGAGAACAATGGATACTCACCCTTGTTACCTCCGCTGTTGGCGGGATTATTTGTGGTTTTGCTGGCCAACCCCGTGGCGATAAAAAAATAGTTGCTTGGCAATGGGCATTAATTTTCTCACCTTTATGGGGAATGTTATTTATTGCCTTCGGTATTGCTCCAGTTATTACCCGGACAACCGATTGGTTGCCTCTAGTCCGCAATATTTCCGCTTTTGCCATTGGTGCTTTAGTAGCTTATTTATCTCCCATGCTGAATCGGATTTCTCCCGATGCTGAATCCTGAAAAATGACTGGGGAATAGGGATTAGGAAGGGAAATTTGCAATTTTACAGTTCAAACTCCAAAATACTGATAAGCTAAAGGCTAATATATAAGAAGCTAAATAGCAATGGAATGGCACGTAACTGATGCTCAGAGTTTGGCAATTATTGATAATGAAATTGGTGATCATATTTTTTCACCAGCAGAGTATGAAATCGTCCGTCGCGTAGTTTACGCTACAGCCGATCTTGAGTATAAATCCTTGATTCGGTTTTCAGAACAAGCATTACAAGCTGGAGCAGCCGCCTTAGCTACGCGAACTACTATTGTGGTAGATGCGCCAATGGTGCAGGTGGGTATATCCCACGATATTCAAAATACGTTTGCTAATCCAGTGTATTGCAGTATGGAAGCACTAACACGACCCCAAAAGGAAAAAACCCGTGCAGCTTGGGGCATTGAAACTCTGGCTAGGCGTTATCCAGAAGGGATATTTGTAGTTGGTCAAGCACAAACAGCCTTAACTGCACTGGTGGAATTAATTGAAGCGGAAGAAATTAGACCCGCTTTAATAGTTGCTACCCCAGCAGGTTTTATCAATTCAAAAATTGTAAAAGAACGATTACAAGAATCCTTAGTTCCTTATATTACTGTCGAAGGTCGCAAGGGTAACGCTGTCGTAGCTGCTGCTATTGTTGATGGTTTAGTGGATTTGGCTTGGCAAGCCTATGGACAGGATAGAAATGTAGGCGGATGATGTAGGGCAGGGGGTAGGGGGAGTAAGGGGAGTAGGGGGAGTAAGGGGAGTAGGGGGAGTAGGGGGAGTAAGGGGAGTAGGGGGAGTAGGGAGCAATTTTTCTTTTTTCCTTCTTTCTTCTTTCTAACTCCTGACTCCTGACTCCTGACTCCTGATGAAGGGCGCAGGCCCTGCGCCCCTACTTCCTATCTCCCGAACGACGGCGGGGTTTTCTCTCCTGATTTGCACGCAAGCGCACACTAACCTCGTTAAAAAAGTCTCTGCGGACATAGGGGTAATCACTTACCCATAAATCACGACTAGGAATATATATATCGCTGAATTCTTCAATAGTGCTTAAATCAGAACTATTGGACATAACCACCATTTCAGCTATTTGTCCACGAGCAATGACTTTATGAGCGTTACGTAGTGGAGCTTCAAACTCCACAGTAAATCCTGTATCGTCGCCTATTTCTAAGTTAATCCGCTTTTCGCGGTTTTCGATGATGACTAACTCACCTTTACTATTCACGGTTTCCTGTTTACCCATTAACCGATCCGTAATCCACCAGTCTAACACTCGTCCCCGAAAAAAGCCACTGTATTTGTAACGGCGGCATTTTCTATTGCGTATACTTGCTTGGAATATGGGATACCAAAGCCAAAAGAAAGCGCCAAATACCCCAAAGAAGAATATTAATCCAAATTCTAATCTAAACAAGAATTGTATCAGCAGTAGTACAGCTAAGATCACCACAGAAATTAGTATCCGTTGCACAAAACTGCTTACTTTCCCCCAATAGTATTTATATTGTGGTCCAGAGGCAATTAGGGGGATGATTTGTTCAAATTTTTGGCGAGTTAAGGGAACGAGCATATTTTACATTTTGGATTTTGGCTTTTAGATTTTGGATTGGAAAATCACCAGTCGAAAATTGCTAACAGTTAAAGTATTTTTTCTAGCCCATATACTAATGACTTTAGCTGATTAACTTTGCGAATGGCTAATATTACTCCTGGCATATAACAGGCGCGATCGCTGGTATCATGACGTAAGGTATAAATTTGTCCTGCTGCGCCAAAAATTACTTCTTGGTGGGCAATTAGTCCTGGTAAGCGGATACTATGAATTCTAATCCCTTCGTCTGCTAAACTGCCTCTAGCTCCGGGTATTTTCTCCGTTTCTTCCACAATAGCAGTATTAAAAGTTTTGCCCATTTCCGCTAATAGTTGAGCAGTTTGAATGGCTGTACCGCTAGGAGCATCAGCTTTTTGGTTATGATGGAGTTCGATAATTTCTACATGATCAAAATACTGGGAAGCTCTGAGGGCGGCTTCTTGGAGTAGTACCATACCAATGGAAAAGTTAGGAATAACTAAACAACCCGTACTGGCTTTTTCGGCAAAATCAGCTAATTCTTCGAGTTTTGCCGGACTTAAACCCGTAGTTCCCACAACTGGACGAATTCCATAGGCGATCGCACTGCGAATATTGCTATAAACTGCATCAGGATGAGTAAAATCAACTAATACCCCCGGCTGCATCTGTCTCTCCCCAGCCACATACGCCAACATTGGCTCTAATTGATTCGTAATTGGTACTTCCAAGGGTTCACTTAAACCCGCCAATTCCCCCGCATCTTTACCTTGATGTTCAGGAGTTGTGTCAATTGCACCCATTAAAGTCAAATCAGATGCTGCTGCTACCGCTTTAATTACCTCTCGTCCCATTTTACCAGCCGCACCGTTGACAATAACCGGAATAGAAGTTTGATTGCTCATAGATTTAAGAATTATTTTTAATTCAACAAAGAAATTGTCTCACAAGAGATAACCAACGGCACAGAAGCCAATTAATCTTCTTGAGTTTGAGGATTTTCGCTTTGCCAAGCTAGATAATTTAAAAAGCTAAGAACTTCTTGTAATTTATCATCAGGGATGACTTCCAAACGTTGTACTACCTTGTTTCTGAGTTTATTCATCTCTGTAATACTCTGAATAGTTTTTAGTATGGATTAATCTCAGAACGCTTTTTAGAAATGTAGAATATCACACAAAATATCCACAATTAAGGTTTGAGTCTTTAATGATAATGAGCCTAACTCACGCTGAATAAGTGAGGATCGAAGTGTTACCAAATGATCAAGTCTGATGGTTGATGATTTACGAAGACCACTCATAATAAAATCTGGATTTTCTGGTCTGAGAATAATATCTGTATGAAGGGGATTTTCGGGAATACGGCTGGTGATTAGGGCAAAAATAATGTGCTGATATGCTCCAATTGTATTGGTTAGACAATAGGCAGGACGGACTTTACTGGAAGATAAATCGTCAAAGGGAAATTGAATTAAAACGATTTTACCCTTCATAACCTACAGGTTGTCCATCTTTCAGGGTATAAATATCTTCTTCTGGATCATGCAGAAAAGCAAAACTAGGGTTATTTGCAACAGTATCTAACCAAGTTTGTTCATTAAGTTCATCTTCTGGCATTAAAAGAATAACGCGCACAACCCTGTCCTTTGCTTGGGGAATGGGATGATCAAGTTTGATTTGCCCTTGGGTATTTAGGATACCAGTGGTTTCAATCGCACGCATAGCTAAATCTAAGAGGGGTGATTTTATTCTAACATTATTTGGCTCGTTTATTGTCGCATGAGAAATTAGTAACTCGCGGACAATTTGGCGATATTTAGCTACACAAGTATCAAGTAAATATTGCATAAATTCAATTAAAAATATTAAACTGAAAATATGGTTTCATCAGGTGGCAGCAATTCGTTTCGATAGGACTCAAAGGTAATACTATCTGCAAAACCTTGATGTTGCAAAATTAGATTTGACCAAGTTCTAGTTTTGTTTTCTAGAAATGTAACTAATACAGTGCCTTCGTGAATGTCCTTTGGTATTTCAGCAAGTTGGATCTTTCCATCCTTATAAATTCCCTGAACGGTTTTTAGCATGAATTAACCTCTATCAATTGTGCCACAAGAAACCGCTTGTTATTATCCAGGAAAATAAATGTTACTCATAAATCTTACTACGATGAGCGATCAGAATAATATTAACTAAAACTACTTCATCATCAATGGAATAAACAACTCGATAATCTCCAACTCGATAACGATAATAACCTGAATAATTACCTTTTAATGGCTTAATATTAGGATGAAAACTAGGATTTTCTTCAAGTGTTTGAAAACATCTTGCTAGTTTTTTCGCTAAGAGACTTCCAAATAAAAAAATGTCCCAAAACTGATGCAGAAATTCTCTCTCTGTGTACTCTGTGCCTCTGTGGTTCGTTTCTTAGGATAATTTATTTCTTGGAAGTCTCTAAGGTTTTATTGCTTTTAGCAAAAACTTTTTCTGCCTCTAATGATAATTGAACTTTATACGTCATCTCTAATCATCCGCCAATCTTTTACCTTCCCTTCTTGAACTTGTTGTTTTGCTTGTTCAAAAGCAGATTCAAACCCAGAAATTTTTAATAATTCTTCTGTTGCATCTTCATTTTCATCATTAAGTAAATCACGTAAAAATTCAGCAATAACTATTAGTTTTTCTGGAGATAATTTATCAATATTTTGTTTGACTTGATTACGCATTTGAGTTGTATTCATAATCTATATGCCTCATAACTATTCTCATCATATCACTACTTGCTGTAATAATCGTGAATTTCGCTTAACTTGCTGATAATTTAGTAAACTAAACTAAGATTAGAAGTATCAGGACAAAGCAATATTAATTTTTCTGATTCTAGGGAAACTAACGCTTAATTTTGTAGCAAATTGGAGACAGGCATAAATATCTTCTCTTGAGAGGGAAGGATATTCTTCTAAAATTTCTTCAATGGAATCTCCTGCTGCCAAAAACTCCATCACGGTTTGTACAGAAATTCTTGTTCCAGCGATAATGGGTTTTCCATTGCAAATATCTGGATCAACTGTGATAGAATTTTTTATGGGGTTTTCTTCATTTTGATCTAATAATAATGGAGATAATGAAAAAAGTGATTTCATTAATTTTATTTGAAGGAAAACTTTGCAGAAATAATAATTTCAACTTAGTTTGATAACTTTATTATAACTTTAATTGATTTTCTGTTGCAAAAATATTAGGACATAATGGTATTATTTCCCTACGATTGTGTTACGAACTCGCACTAAAGGCTTTGAGCAGAAATATTTTTTATTGATATAAATTTTTTATGCGTTATAGTTTAGCGATAATATTGGATAAAATAAAAAAGAGTTCAATTTCTACCCAATGCTCTGGAATCTCCGACAAAATCCTCACTTTGCCAGAAGGCAGGTGTCCATGTGGCGCATTTGCACCAAAGATGAGTTCGGGGGTAAGTTCAGAGTAGTTTAACCAATTCTTCATTTTTTTCCAGCCTAATTTCTCTAGTAGTTTATCATAGTCATCTTTTTGAGCATCTACGTCAAATTTACCACCTAATTCAAGCCAGATTTTTTTCTGTACAGAAAACCCAAATCTACCCTGAGAGTATTTTAACCACAGTTGGTCAATAATGCGTAATTCCTCTAGGGAAAGATTGTGAAGGCTATCACAATTTAAAGAACCTTCGTTTTCCCTGTTAACGGACTTTAAAATTAGTTGTCTGGTTTCTTCGTCTGCCTCTTCCCATTTCTTGGCAAAAAGTAAATCTGATAGCTTAGTATAATCCATTCCTAAACCAGACTTTAATTCTACCAGTCTTCGGGTGGGTAAAGCGAGGGAAATAGGCAGAAAATCGCTGCTATCAACGCTAATATCTTGAGGATTGTTAGCATATTTAGTTGCGTTCTCAGCAATCTCATCCAATTGATGTTCTAACTTTTTTTTCTCCTCCCTTAAAACCTCTTCTTCCACCCCATGAAACTGCATTGGATTCAAAAGAATCTGGTCAATTTGAGCAATAGTTTTAGATTTTTGTTGAAATATATCAAAAAGTTCTTGCAATGGCCGTTGTTGCCGTTGTAAAGTCATCATATCGATCACTTCATACCCCCTCGGAAAAGACCGTAAATCTTGATAAGGCTTACAAATCACTTGCAAAATACTGGGCGACTGCCGTAGGTAAGCCGGAAAATTGAGGGCATAATTAAGGGCATCTTCAGGGTTTGTCACCAACAAACCATCACCGCCTTTACGATAACATCGCGCTTCAATCTGCACCTGGCTATTTTTTGCCAATTGTGAAAATGTTGATTTTAGCTCAAGATTAGCCTCAATTGAGCCACTACTAGGGACTGCCGAAGTAAAGGAACTTTGCGCGTTGAGGGCGGCATCAACTTTTTCCTTAGTTTCCCTGTTACTAGAAATAATCTTAATCGTACTGATAAACTCACCACCAGGAATAATCCCAGCGATGTATTCATAACCAGCCACCTGATAAAAGTCATCTAGTCCATTTTCTTTAAGAAAATTGCGTATTCTGGGACTTAAATCAACTTCCTCAAGCATTATTGGTGCTTCGCGTACTTTCACATACAACACCGAAAAAGTAGCAAATTCCTCAGTTTTTTCGCTAGATTCCAGAGAAACCTTCGCTTTGAGAGAAGCTTGTCCCGTAAACCAAGAAGCATTCAAACTCGCGCTGGCATCTATACCCAAAACGCTATTTAATTCAGCAGTAGATGTTACCCTTTTGAATGATAACTCAGCGATCGCACCTTTTTTTTCACCTGCAACAACCTTTCGTTCATAAGTAACATATTTGTCGTAAATCTTGCCTGTAAGCGGATTATAGCCGAATCCTTCGATCATTCCCTCGCAATAGTCTCTGGTGATTTGCAGCATTTGATTTTTAATATTTTGTAAGGTTAAAATAGTGCAACATTATGATTACCAATGATCAGCATAACTATGTCCACAGCCTTTTCAAAACTAGGCGTTTCAATATAGCTAGAATTGTGCAAGTGATCAAAATTAGACTGGAAATCAGCGCTAGAAAAAAACGCAATCGGAAATAATTTGCCAAATTTAAAAAATCTGGTAAACCCTAAATACTGGTAATTATACACAAAAACAACGTTTTAGTCCAGCCTATAGCGATCGCCATTCTTGTCTGTTAGCTTAATAATTCGTTGTCTTCCTTAACATAATCTATAGGAATAATGGAATAATGGTGATCTTTATATTACACTGCAATAATTGGCGATCGCACTAATAACTTTGAGCCTGAAAATTATTGGGAATATCCAACTCGAAAACTTGATCATGAATACGAGCCACATAAAGCCCTTCTTGCAGAATTTTCTCGCGTAATTCGTTAGACAAATCAACAGAGGCTAATATGCCATAAAGTCGTTTGTTTTTGTGTTCAGGAAAAAAGTTACGAAACCGTTGTAAAATACTTTTTAATTGAGTAATAGAATCTTCCCTTGCATGACTTTTAACCTCAACAATATAGGCAGTATTTAGCTCACCATTAGCATAAGCAAGAACATCAATTTCCATGTGTTGTCCTCCCTTACTAACTCGCACACTGGGACTGATAACTTCCATCCCAAATTGTTGTCCCAAAATAGTTTCCATTGAAGGCAGGGCAAGACCTTCGGTAAAACTGCCAAATTTTGCACCGAGTCCCCCAATTTGTTTACCTAATTCTTTGAGTTGGCGGTCAGTTGCCTTCTGTTGTTCGGCATTCTCTTTCTGTTGCTGACTAACTTCTTTCAATAGTAGGTCAGTTTCTTTTTGAGCAGTAGCTAATTCTGCTAACAGTTGCCATACATCTTCTGATGTTGCCATAAACACTTTTTTTCCGTAATAATGTTTATTATAATCTGCCAAATTTAAAAAATCTGGTAAACCCTAAATACTGCTAACCACACACAAAAACAACGCTTCAGTCCACTCCACCACAGCCCCATAAGTATCTCCCGTATGTCCACCCAACTTATAATTAAACCAAGCTGCGGTAACAACAGAAATCACACTTCCAGCCAAAACCATCCCCACAGATAAAACTAACTTTTGGGGATAAATTAACCAAACAACAGCACTCAAACCCAGCAATAAAAAGAAGCTTGGTAATAAATCTAAATAAGAACGAATCGCTTGTTTATGAACCGCACCTTTACCAGTCGGTTTCAGATAAGGGTATTGACAAATAGCCATTTGTTGTCCCCAACGTCCCCACCCACAAGCAGCCATTAATACAAAATAATGGTTTTCAGCTATCTCTGTTAAAGCTGTTGTTTTCAAAATAATAATTATAATAGCGGACATTGCCCCAAACGCCCCAGTAGCACTATCCATCATTACCTGCAATCTGCGTTGAGGATCACCCACCGCTAAACCATCGGCTGTATCCATTGCTCCATCTAAATGTAATCCTCCCGTAATTACTATCCACGCACCCACTACCAAAGCATTACGAGTTAGCACGGGGACACCTAAATAATTCATCCCTGTATCTAATCCACCTAAAATCCCCCCAATCATCAACCCAATCACCGGTGCAAAACAAGCAACCTTCTGGAAGTCCAAATTTTGCAGATAGGGTAAGGGAATTGCTGTATAGAAAATCACAGCCGCAACTAAATTTAGCAATTGCTGTTGCCACCAGCGCAAAACATTAGCCATACTTTATATAGAGTTCCATTAGTCAAATACTTCCAGTATTCATGAATATAAATGTTCTCATCATAAATCACTCCCAGACTGACAATCTACCTCAAAAGATGAGACGATCGCCTCCTAAACTTGATATTTTGGAACTATGGGAAATTAACAATCCATCTCATTGATTGTCTGGCTGCGTTGTCACTCACCTTCCATAACCCGCTATTTCTCTATGAGTCATCATCTACCCCACACCAAAATACCAGCCCCGTGCATAGTCAACATGGGCATAGTTGTTAACAAACTCGATATCCGCCAATTGCTGCGTGATTTAGGTAGGGTCCACTACATTTACACCCAAGAAAACAAGCTACTGAGTGAGGGTGACGGAGATGTAATGGAAGTATTCGCTAATTCCCATCGGTCTACCTTAGTCACCAACCATGCACTATATGTGAATGTGGATAGTTTTGATTATCTGGAATTAAAACAATCTCCACAGCAAGAAACCTACTTCGACTTGATTCAAGAGCAAATGTGTTTACGCTTGATTCCTCTTTCCACACCTTTGCAAGCCCGACGCGATCGCCAATTTAACGTTACGGTTATAGAAGCGATGATGGATCAAGTCTTAGCAGCTAGATGGGATGCGGAAATTGATGACGACTGCTGTGATTCTTTTTAAAGGAGTCAGCACTATGGCTAACGCCACGCTACGCTATCGACTTCGCTCAGTGACCGTCAGGAGAAAGAATGAGGTAGAAGTAGGACTTACGCATAATTCATGGAATAACGAACCACAGAGGCACAGAGAACACAGAGAAATGAGGGTTTGAGGGATATTTTGCGTAATTCCTGAGAAGAAAGGAGGTATCACAAAACCTTAACTAAAGAAATCATATCCTCTTTGGGGTCATAGTGGATTGCGGGGTATGACCCTCACAAGACAAAAACCCCCACGAACGCCCTAAGTAACACCAAAAATGTTAAGTTGATGGATAAATTTAGCTAACTAGTATTTTTGCCTTGAGCGCCAATTTTTCCTTTGAAAGTCTCGCTACCTGTAGCCAGACCAAAGCTAGAGCCGGAATATTTTCTACTCCCCACGGAATTGTAGAAACACCCAGGTTTATGCCTGTGGGAACATTAGCTAATGTCAAAACTATCACCCCTGCCCAACTGGGAGCAACAGGAGCGCAGATGGTTTTAGCTAATACCTATCATTTACATCTCCAACCGGGAGAAGCCATTGTGGCTGGTGGTGGTGGATTACATAAATTCATGGGTTGGTCTGGTCCCATGCTCACAGATTCCGGTGGATTTCAGGTTTTCAGTCTGAGCGAAATGCGGAAAATTACTGAAGAAGGTGTAACTTTCCGTTCTCCTCATGATGGGCAAATCATTAAATTAACGCCAGAACGCTCTATTGAAATTCAGAATATTTTAGGGGCGGATGTGATCATGGCTTTTGATGAATGTCCTCCCTATCCTGCCACTCGTCAGGAAGTTGAAGCCGCCACTGACCGAACCTATCGCTGGTTAAAACGCTCTATATCCGCCCATCAACGCCAGGATCAGGCATTGTTTCCCATTGTCCAGGGGGGAGTATATTTAGACTTACGCGCCCGTGCTGCTCAAGAATTGGCGCAGTTGGATATGCCGGGATATGCCATTGGTGGGGTGAGTGTGGGTGAACCAACGGATTTAATGGCGCAAATTGTCCAAACTACAGCGCCGTTGTTACCGGTGAATAAACCCCGCTATTTGATGGGTGTGGGAACTTATCGAGAAATGGCGATCGCCATCGCTTCTGGGGTAGATTTATTTGATTGCGTTATTCCCACCCGCTGGGCTAGACATGGAACGGCTATTGTCTCCGGTGAACGCTGGAACATCAAAAATGCTAAGTTTCGTGAAGATTTTACACCATTGGATACAACTTGCCCTTGTTACACCTGTGAAAATTTCAGTCGGGCTTATTTATCTCATTTAGTGCGATCGCAGGAAATACTAGCTTATACTTTGTTGACTATTCATAACATCACCGAACTGATTCGCTTTACCCAAAAAATTCGCGCCTCTATTTTGAGCGATCGCTTTGTCACAGATTTTGGTCATTGGTTAGAACCATCAGAAATTGAACTAGTAGTCTGTCAACCCGAAAATGACGGGTGAAGGTAAGCAGGGGGGTAGGGGAGGTGGGGGAGG
>NZ_LJOU01000123.1:0-14350 GCF_001672085.1 Anabaena sp. AL93
ACATATTTGAATCTACTAAGTCTTGGGGTGAAAGCATAATCAATTTATTAGATTGGATGCATAATGGACTTTCGTATTTTCCCAAAAGTATAGGAACAATGATTAGATGGTTTGGTGAAGTCGTAGGTTATTTTGATGGCAGAACTACGAGTGGTACTGTTGAAGGAATTAATAATAAACTCAAATTAATCAAAAGACTTGGATATGGCTTTCGTAACTTTAGTAATTTCCGATTACGTAGTTTATTAAACTGGCACTTTAGTATTAATTCTCCATAAAAGAGACGCAAGAGCCGATATGATCAGATTAAAAGGTTTGAATCTGCCTTTTAGTTCTCGAAATAACTGAGGATTTAATTCTCCAACTCTGTCTATGAAATTTAG
Organism: Anabaena sp. AL93; assembly: GCF_001672085.1. NCBI lineage: Bacteria > Bacillati > Cyanobacteriota > Cyanophyceae > Nostocales > Nostocaceae > Anabaena > Anabaena sp. AL93. Next base: position 384 of record NZ_LJOU01000123.1, read on the forward strand.
TAACATCGTTAATACCTCTAAAAGTTGATAAGTTTTATTTTGGAACAATTTTTAAGTTTGTGCAGAAAATAAATCCAAAATCTAAAATCCAAAATTATCTATGATGCTTGTTTATGACCTAATTTGAGGAAAATAGTTTCTAGGTCTTCTTGGGTACAATGAAACTCTGTTAAAGGAATTCCTGCACTGATAAGCGATCGCAATAAATCAGCGGAATCTTCTGGTTTACCGGAAAAATTTACTCGCACACTATTTTGACTAAGTATTAATTCCCATTCTTCCACTAAGGGATGATTTTTTAATTCACTCACTAATATATCTATATTGCCCAAGGTAGAGATAAAAATCTGCTGTCGGGAAAGACGTTGATAGAGATGTTTGAGTGAAGAACTTTCCACTAAAAAACCTAATTCCATAATTCCCACGGATGTACATAACTCTGCTAAGTCGCTAAGTACATGAGAAGAAATTAAAATTGTCATGCCGGCTTCTTGCAAAGCCTTAATAATTTCCCGGAACTGCATCCGCGCAATAGGATCAAGTCCCGAAACAGGTTCATCTAAAAGTAGTAAAATTGGTTCATGAATAATGGTGCGGGCTAAACTTAAACGCTGTTTCATCCCCCGTGAGAGGGTAGAAATCATGCTATGGCGTTTATTACCCAGTTGAATCAGTTCTAAAACTTCGTGGAGACGTTGGGTACGGCGCTTTCCTTGTAAGAGATACAATCGAGCAAAATAATCTAAATAGTCCCAAACTGTCAAATCTTCATACAGTGGATAGTCATCGGGTAAATAACCAAGACGACGTTTAAGTTTTAGGTTGTTTTGATCTTGCAGGAGGCGATAGTCCGAAGGACCCGCTACGCGATCGCCATTAATATAAATCTCACCCGTAGTTGGTTCTTCAGCAGTGGCTAACATCCGAATTAGGGTGGTTTTACCTGCACCATTAGGACCAATTAATCCGTAAACTTCACCCGTATGGATTTCTAAGTCAACATCATTGACAGCAATATGTCTTTCAAATTGCTTAGTGAGTCCAGTGGTGCGAATTGCTATTTCTTTTACCATCGCGGCTGGGTGTGGCTTGTGTGCAATAGTTAACTTAACTCGGTTATACAATAGTATTTACTTCCGTTTCGGAAATGGAAACGAAATAATTTAAAATTTAAATAAAACTATTAATTTATCTGCGTTTATCTGCGTTTATCTGCGGTCAATAATTCTGAAAATCTTACTTCATATTTCTGGGGATAACTCAAACCTCCAAAAATTAGTTAAATTAGCGGTATGCTGCAATTAAGCAACCATAGAGACAAATATGCCAAGAACACAGAAAAACGATAACTTTGTTGACAAATCCTTTACAGTAATGGCAGATATCATTCTCAAGATATTGCCAACCAACAAAAAGGCGAAAGAAGCCTTTGTTTATTATCGAGATGGAATGTCCGCACAGGCAGAAGGTGAATATGCCGAAGCACTAGACTACTATACAGAAGCCTTAGAAATGGAGGAAGACTCTAATGATCGGAGTTATATCCTTTATAACATGGGTTTAATTTATGCCAGTAACGGCGATCATAATAAGGCTTTAGAGTATTATCATCAGGCCATTGAATTAAATCCACAATTACCCCAAGCCTTGAATAATATTGCCGTGATTTATCATTTTCAAGGTGAGAGAGCTAAGGAAGCAGGGGATAATGACGGTGGTGAAGCATTACTTGATCAAGCAGCGGATTATTGGATTAGAGCGATTCGTATGGCTCCCAATAACTATATTGAAGCTCAGAACTGGATAAAAACCACCGGGCGATCGCAAATTGACGTATTCTTTTAACTTAGTCATTAGTCATTAGTCGGTTGTAAAAGTTTGCCTAACAACTGACAACTGACAACTGACAACTAACAACTGACAATTAACAAATTATGATTGATAGTGAACAAGTTCGTAAAGTCGCTAATCTCGCTCGTTTAGAATTAACAGCAGACGAAGAGGCACAATTTACCACTCAACTGGGTGGTATTCTAGACTATATAGAACAACTAAATCAACTGGATGTCACTAATGTAGCCCCGACAACCAGAGCTATTGATGTTAGCAACGTCACCAGAGAAGATATTCTCCAACCCTATCCCGAACGAGAAGCAATCCTCAACAGTGCGCCTCAACAGGAAGGAGATTTTTTCCGAGTTCCCAAAATTCTTAATGCTGATTAGGTGAATACAAAAGAGTAGAGACGCTCCGAGGAACGTCTCTACATCCCCGTAGGGACAGGGGATTAGGGGATTAGGTTTTTGGGTATGCTCTAAATATAGCAGATGATTTTTTATTTGCCAAGTAGTTGAGAATTATTTTTCTATTACTATTATTAAAAAACATTATTTTATACCCAAATTTTCAATTGTCACATGGGCAAAGCTCTATTTCTCCTCAAAAGCCATCATCTTTTATATTATTTCCTAGTCTAACGAAGTACAAATTTATCTGCGTTTATCTGCGTTTATCTGCGTTTTGACCATTATATCGGTGTTCATTAATTTATCCCAAAACCGAAAATAAAGACCATAGTTACAATTAAACTTGTGATGATGAATAGTATGGTGCGTTGGTGTAATCCAATGTTTACCCCAAAAACCACGTATCCATGAATATGGATAAACTTCATAACCCGTATGATTGACAACACCAAATATCGTCATTAACGTTAGTAATAATCCCACCATACTAATGTGAATGGGAATAATAAAAACCATCACAGGAATGATAATTGCCTGAATAATACTCTCAACAGGATCAAAAGAAAAAGAAGTCCAAGGTGTAGGGTTGATAGATTCGTGATGGACTTGATGAAAGCGGCGATATATACTAGGAATATGCAACCAGCGATGAGTCCAATAAAAATAAGTGTCGTGGAGAATCAAATATATAAATAGGCTCAAAGGTAAATAAACCCAACCATAATCCATAAAATTTAAGTAAACCTTGGTATATCCCAAGTTAATCATTTCGATCATAAAAGCACTTGGTAATGCAAAAATAAAGCAGGAAAAAAGAGACCATTTGATTTCACTCTTCATTTTGCTTTTGCGTTGGTGCATATCATGAAGACGACGAACCTCCCAAGACGGGGGACGACGAACCCAAAGCAACCAATAGAGAACCGAAGATACAGTTAGGTATCTTGTCGAAAGAACGAAAAACATAAACACGGTTAAAATACCAAATTGTCTTAGATTAGGGAACATAAAATTAGCTTTTATTGATACTAGATATTAGTGACGATATACAATTGAAATATTCAGGTAAGTGTAGAAATTTTCCAACGGTCAATTTTTAGTTGACACCCTTGCACCATTAGGAATATCTAACTCAATAGTTGGACCTCTATCAAGAACTTCAATATCCCATTGTCCACGACTAGAGGATTCAAACGCAATATAACGCCCATCAGGACTAATACTAGGATTTCTCACCCAACCACGATAAGTAGGGGTCAGAACTTGTGATTGTTGGGAAGCGCGATCGTAAAGTGCAACAACAGGTCTACCTTGATCACTGGTAATATAACAAATATAACGGCCTGTATAACTCAAACTAGGACTTTCTATAATTACTGACTGTCTGTTTAATCTTGGTGTAGGAATAAAACTTTGATTTTCTAAATCGTATAATAACAACTGCTGATAACGAGAACGATTGGAGACAAAAGCCAAAAAACGCCCATTACCACTGATAGCAGGTTGTTCTTCAGTATATCGGCTATTCAGAGAAGTAACTCCCAGGGGGATATTATCAGCACTGCAAGATATCAGCAAACTTGTCAAACCAAAAATTAGGCTCCAATAAATTGACTTTTGGAGCCAGAAGCTAGGTGTAAATGTTTTCACATTACTATTTTCCGTCGTCAACCCCAAACGTGTTAAATGTCATCATCAAAATCGGAATTATCTGGCTCGTTATTTGGCTTGTTAATGGGATTGTAAGGAACATATTCCGTTGGGATAGCTTCATCATCATCCTGTCTTCTGGGAGAAACTGAATCTCTAGGTGGACGACGTTTTCTTGGTCTAGGAGTAGGGGTAATATCATCCTCACGACTTTCTTGGCGTTGAGGGCGATTATTGCCAGTATTATTGCGACGTGCTGGTTTTCTCACTGCATCTTGGGAATTTGAAGTTTCCCAATCGTCAACTGGTTTGGGAGTAGAACCCCAATTTTCATCTTCATAACCCTCACTGGGACGACTGACTGAACGCCCAGAATTGTTACGACGCTTTCTTTCTGGTGATTCTGGTTTTTCCCTGGTGCGTGAGTTTGGTGAACTGCGTGGTGGCTGATCTTCGTAATAGTCATCACGAGTAGAACGTTCATCTCGACTACCGCGAATTCTAGGGCGCTGAGGGGCTTCTTCATCTTCTTCATACGGTAGCGGTTCTAAATCCGCATCCATCTCAGCTTGATAGTTGCGCCGCTCAGAATAAGAATATTTTCTGCTAACCTCGCGTTCATCGTCCACAATGGGAGTATTTCGTTTTGCTTGTTGAGTAGCGATACTTCGCAGACGAATACTTTCGACGGCAAAAAATACTGTAGAACCTACCAAAAGCAATTGACCAAATTGCAAAATTGGATCAAGTCGCCATCCTTGAAATACGAGAATAAAGCCGCATAACAAGCCAACTGCGGCAAAAAAGATGTCTTGATCTCTTGAAAGTTCTGGGCGGACAGAACGAAGAAAGTACAATGCTGCTCCAGCTACAGCTAGGAAAATTCCTAGAATACTGGCTGAGTTTGCTCCAAAATTTACCTGAGCCAAAACACTGGCTGAGTTCAGCCCCAAATTAACCATTGATGTTTTCCTAATATCAAATCTATATTAACGAGTTACACTTACTATCACTATTTTAACCAGTCATAATATTGTGGAAGAGGAATACTGGAGTCCAGAAGAAAGAAGAAGATGCTTCCCCAGTCCCCAGTCCCCAGTCCCCAAAAATTAAAAACGTTGGATTTTATCTTTTTGGCTAATGAAAATTAGACCAATGGTAGCAGGGATAACAACGATCGCAGTACCCAAAAGGAGACTCCAAAGAAAATTTGCTAAAGAGGGTGTCATAGTTCTCAACCTTTTTTTACACAGTTTATTTTCATTTTAATCTTGGATTACTTTCTTGAAAAGTAATCCAAGATTATCAGGGTTATTGGTCGGATGTAATACAATCGAGTGCTGGGAAACCCCACTCATAGAGGGTTGACGATTTCCTGAATGTATCTCAATCAAGTACATACCGCACATCTAACCTGGTATTTACTTGATTGATGATCCCAAGTCAATAACTTTGTTTTTCTATTCTCACAATAAAATGGCACTATTTAGTTAAAATTGAGGGAAGAATACGTTACAAAACTTAAAGTTTATCAACTTGCGTCCAAGTTTTGGATTCTCTCACAGATGGTAGCTAAACAAAATGACTGGTGTTAACTTGACTGCTTGGATTCTTGGTCCGGTTTTGGGAGTGATGACGTTTCTATTTATTTTCCGCATTATTCTAACGTGGTATCCCCAAATCAATCTCAATAGCTTGCCTTTTAGTCTAATCGCCTGGCCGACTGAACCATTTTTAATCCCATTGCGGAAGTTTGTACAACCTATTGGTGGTGTGGATATTACCCCGATTATTTTAGTGGCGATTTTCAGCTTTATCCGAGAAATTTTGCTAGGTCAGCAAGGGTTACTGACCATGTTAGACAAGTAGTAGGAGCCAGAATGTAGGGGCGCGGGGCCCGCGCCCAGTCAGGAGTCAGGAGTCAGGAGGAAGAAAACGACCAATGACCAATGACCAATGACTAATTACTGCATTTTCATGTCCTGGACAAAGCTGGTGTAAATATTACCTTCTAAAAATTGCGGGTTTTCCATAATTTTTTGATGAAAGGGAATGGTTGTAGGGACTCCTGTAATTGCACATTCTCTCAATGCGCGTTTCATGCGGGTAATAGCGGTGGCTCGGTCTGGTCCCCACACAATTAATTTACCTATGAGGGAGTCGTAGTAAGGGGGGATATGGTAGTCCGTGTATACGTGGGAATCAATCCGCACCCCTGGTCCTCCGGGGGGAAGATAACCACTAATTCTGCCGGGGGCTGGACGAAAATCATGATCTGGGTCTTCAGCATTAATCCGGCATTCAATGGAATGTCCTCTCAGAACCACTTCTTTTTGCGTGAGCTTTAGTCTTTCACCTTGGGCAATGCGAATTTGTTCAACTACTAGGTCTATACCAGTAATCATTTCTGTTACTGGATGCTCCACTTGTATCCGGGTGTTCATTTCCATGAAATAGAACTTACCGAATTTATCTAGAAGAAACTCGATAGTTCCTGCTCCGGTGTAGTTAATAAACTGGGCGGCTTTAACGGCAGCTTTGCCCATTTTTTGCCGTAAGTCAGGGTCGAGAGCCGGACTAGGGGCTTCTTCTAGGAGTTTTTGGTTACGACGCTGAATTGAACAGTCTCTTTCACCCAGATGGATAACATTACCATAGTTATCCGCTAGGATCTGAAATTCAATGTGGCGGGGACGTTCAATAAATTTTTCTATATAAACGCCTGCGTTGCCAAAGGCTGCTCCTGCTTCCCCCCGTGCCGCGAAGAAAAGTTTGACAAATTCCTCTTCGTAACGGACTAGCCGCATTCCTCGACCGCCTCCGCCTGCGGTAGCTTTAATCATCACAGGATAGCCAATTTTTTTGGCGATCGCTAATCCTTCTTCTTCTGATTCTACTAATCCTTCACTACCGGGAACTGTAGGTACACCAGCTTTTTGCATTGTTTCTTTGGCTGTGGACTTATCCCCCATGAGCCTGATAGATTCAGGACTAGGACCAATAAAAGCAATGTGGTGGTCGGCACAAATTTCGGCAAATCTGGCGTTCTCTGATAAAAAACCATAACCAGGATGAATGGCACTAGTATTGCGCGTTAGTGCAGCAGCAATAATATTGGGAATATTCAAATAACTCTTGCTGCTGGCAGGTTCACCAATGCAAACCGCTTCATCTGCAAGTTGGACGTGGAGAGCATTTCTGTCAACAGTCGAGTGAACAGCTACTGTGGCAATTCCCATTTCTTCACAGGCTCGGAGAATGCGAAGGGCTATTTCTCCTCGATTGGCAATTAATATTTTGTCAAATTTCATTTTCTAGTTACGATATCAGTACCAGTAGATTCACATTTTCTCCCATCCTGTTGACATAAAGCTGTTGCATTACTGTAAATCGTGACAGGAGATCCCCAAACATAATTTTTAACAGACTATTTAGATTATGTGGCATCTTTCCTAGACCTTTTAATATGACTTGTGCTGCAACTATATTTCTGTTAGTCTCATACCCATTCAAAAAATATCTGGGAAATATTTGCAAAATCTTGTGTTTGAGAAATTTTTTTATGTTATACTCTAATCTGTGTTCAAACCGCGCGGATGTGGCGGAATTGGTATACGCGCACGCTTGAGGTGCGTGTGGGCATAGCCCTTGCGAGTTCGAGTCTCGCCATCCGCATTTTTGAATGTAAGAGGATGTTTGAAAAGTATCAGAATTAATCGATATCCCCCCAACCCCCCTTACAAAAGGGGGCTAAATTCCTCAAAGTCCCCCTTTTCAAGGGGGATTTAGGGGGATCTGCGGGTGTCAGATACCACACGAAAAAGTTTTCAAACAACCTCTAAGAGTAAGCCACAAAATAAATGATCCTGTTTTGTCATGCTGAGTGTAGCAAAGCGAAACGAAGCGTCTCAAGAGATTCTTCACTTCGTTTCGTAATGCCTCTGGCACGCTGCGCGAACAGAATGACATTGGGCATTTCTTTTTATGGAGTTCTCTAAATAACCCGCTGTTAGGTCAGAAAAATGACTATAGCAGCGGGTTTACATTTTTTGATCAAAATCCATATTTTTGATTCCTTGCCAGCGTCCCTAGTGATGCTGGTTTTTATGCTATTGATAGAAATATATATAAACTTTTGTAAAGAACATTGGCTACTACTTTTAATCCCACAAATGATCTAATCCTACCAAGTGCTTGGCATTGCCTGACTCCTATTTGGCAAGGTGGGGAGGAAGCGATTAAATGCGGTTTACCGCACACTCAGTTAGCACCAACTTGGCAATTACTGCTTTTGGGTGATGGTTCTCCGACTCGGCACGTCCAACTACTTACGGGTGAACCAACGGAGGTAGATGTGATTGATATGTCAGCAATTGGCATGAGTTCCGATAATGCACCGACTATAATGCAGATGCTACCAGGTCCAAGAATTAGAAGACAGGTATGGGTGCGAACTGCTTCTGGACAGCGGTTATATTATGCTGCTTCTTGGTGGGAAGCAAGTCATGTAGATGAGTATTTACAAAACAAGTCTTTACCAATTTGGGCAAGTTTAGCGCGGTTACGAACTGAGTTATATAGAGATGTGCAAGGTATTTATTATGGTAACTCAGAGGCGTTAGAGTCAGGTTTTAATGAAAAAGGTCCGTTTTGGGGTCGCCATTATTTATTTTGGCATCATGGACAACCGCTGACTTTGATTTATGAAGTTTTTTCGCCGTTTTTAACTAAATATTTGGGTGCTATGAATTTTGAAAGTTAATTTTCTCCATAACTATACTAAACACGGTTGAGACATGGACTTTTACAAAATTACGAAAAACCTCAAGTCGTCTCATTCCCAGTCTCTGACTGGGAATGAATTCTAAAATGTATGGCAACCATAGGTGTCAACTTAAGCTACAGATAGCTACAGTTTTCTATCGCCAAACCCGTAGGGGCGCAGGGCCTGCGCCCTCCATTCTATTTCATGAGAACAAGAATTGCTGTAAGTTGACACCAATGTATGGCAACCACAGGTGTCAACTTAAGCTACAGATAGCTTATTTGTTTAAGTAGGTAAACAAAATAAAAATGAGGGGTATTGCGTTTTGTAAAATGGCTGAAACCCAATCAGAATCTCGCATTGAGACAACTTTACATACCGTTATATACCTTTAAATTTTTCTGTTCACCTACTTATACTAAACACGGGTGAGATTTAAACTTTTGCCAAATGACAAATAACCCAGATGTGTAGGGGTAAAGCAAGAGCTTCATAGGTGCCAACTTACAGCAAATTGTCATCAAACCCGGAACAAGAACCCCACCCCCAACCCCCTCCCCGCAAGCGATGAGGGGGCTAAGATGTACCTTATATGATTGGAAATTGCTGTAAGCTCAAATCCCTACCACATCTCGTTCCTAGTCTCTGACTAGGAATGCGGTTGATGAGGCTCTGCCTCTAATATCATTGAAGGCAGAGCCTTCTAGAATTCATTCCCAGTCAGAGACTGGGAATGAGACGAGTTGAGTTCTTTGCGGGATAGAGGTTTTACGTTAAGTTGACACCAATGAAGCTCTTGCTTTACCCCTACGTTTAGAATCAAACAATCAAGCCGTTTTGAGTATAGCTGACAGCCCCACTGAAGTTCCAGGCTAATAGCTAAAGTTTACTAAAGTAAACTAAGCAAATTCAAAAATTTTCCAGTTCTTTTAGTCATCAAAAGACAACTTCTGCTATTGGTTAGTTAGAATGATGAAAGATGGTAGCAGAAATTTTTTATTTGGTAACAATGATTTAGCTATATTGGCGTGTATTTTGCAGAAATATCTATTTCTAAATCTGGTAATGAAAGTTGCAGAAAGTAATAATGATTTATCTATTTATTTCTAGATACTATTTTAATCACGTGAAGATTTGAACAGCTAAAAAGCCGTAATCAACCTCTGCACTAATTCAAAATCAAGGAGATTTGTACTATGTCACATACATTGTTTAATGATGTAACTGTTGAGCAACAAGAAACCGTAGTTGGTGGATTTTTGAACCTACAAAGTAAACGTGGTGAGGTTAAAAAACTAGGAAAATTTATCAAGTATGAAATTGTAAAAACAATTCAAGACGTTGTGGAAGAATTGAAAGAATTAAAACATTAAAAGTAACCTATCCAATCCGAACTATTAATTAGATAGGTTAGCTTTTTCGATAATCCTCTAATGGATATAAATCTGTAGGTAACTAGCATTATCTACAGATTCTTGTATTTTAAACTCTATAAAGATAGCATAGAATTCTTAATCTATTCAAAAATATTAGCCATATTGGCGTGTATTTTTCGGAAATATCGCTGACATAATTGGGAAATACATCTTTCCCAACCTGGTAATTAAGTTGGCGTAAATTAGCCATGACACAGCTAATAATAAAGGTATAGGGTATTAACCGAAGCCAGATTGAAAAGTATAAAACCAATCTACCGTAATTAATAACTCAAAATCAGAGGAATTTAGATCATGTCTAATCTATTGCTTACCACAGTACCTATTGAGCAGCAAGAAACCATAATTGGTGGTGGAGGTAGTGGAGTAAATATCAGCGATATTAATGCTTTAGGTATAGGAGAAAATAACGTTGTTTTTAATAACATAACAATCATAAATATGATTTTTAATTTCTTTATTTACCCACTTTCTCAGAATAGAAAACACCGTCGCTGTAAATTTTAGTTAATAGCTAGGATGATCTGATCTTAATCTGACTATTTCCATAAATAATGTAGAGATACTTTGTTCTTATAAAGTAGAGATATTTCATGGAGCGTCTCTACTTTATTTGTGAATGACATATATTTAATTGTTGGCGGTATGTAATGAGCAGAATAGCAAAAATTTTCTATTTTGTAAAAATAATTTAGCCGACTTGGCGTGTATTTTTCGGAAATATCTAGTTCTAAATCTGGTAATGAAGTTTGCAGAAAATGAGAGTGAATTATCTAGTGACTTCTCGATATTCTATTAACAAGCGAGGGGTTAAACGGCAAACGAGCAGTAAACAACTCCAAGCGTCATACAAATCAAGGAGAATTCAGTCATGTCTAGTTTATTTACCGCAGTATCTGCTGAACAACAAGAAATCGTAGCTGGTGGCAAAATTGTTCTGAAGGACATTAACATTAACTTTCAAGATGGCAATAACAACACTTATGTTGCAGATGTTCCTGGGACCATTTCTGGATTGAATTTCAAAAGTATCTATAAGCCTCAAAGCCGTCGTGGTCGCTAGATTCTGGATGAAAAATGATTAAGAGTGATTCTTTAACTTGTTAATGTTAATAAGTTAAATTTCAACTCTAACACTTTTTTTCATTAGTTAAAGTCAGCTATCAGCAAGAGATGAAGTAATTTAACAGGTAACATAATATCCTATTGATTACCATCCTGCTGACTGCTGACTAATTTTATTAATTGAATATTTTTCTAATACTCATTTTCTACATTGATACTTTAGACAAGTAAGACCTTCTTAAAACATCAAATTCCCCGTATAGTTATCTGAATACTTTTCACAAAACCTATATATTATTTATATCTTTCCATTGTAAATCCAAAAGAGGCTAGTCCCAGATAACCTACTTCTTATTCTTCAGGGTGCTTTATCCATGAAATACCAGTTAGTTCAACAACATAGCGAAGAAGATTGTGGGGCAGCTTGCTTGGCTTCAATTGCTAAACATTATGGTCAAACTTTTACTATTAGTCGGATTCGAGAAGCAGTCGGAACTGGGCAATTTGGAACTACCTTATTAGGATTAAAAAGAGGTGCAGAAATCCTGGGTTTTAAAGCCAATCCCGTGAAAACTTCGCCAGAAATATTAGATAAAATTAATGAAGCCCCTTTACCAGCAATCATTCATTGGCAAGGTAATCATTGGGTTGTTTTATATGGTAAAAAAGGTAAAAAGTTTCTCATTGCAGACCCCGCAGTGGGTTTGCGTTATCTTTCTAAACAAGATGTAGAAGCAGCTTGGACAGATTGGTTATTATTATTAGTAGAACCAGACCCTATTCGCTTTTTTGCTCAAAAGCAAGATCAGGTCGGTGGTTTTTGGCGTTTCTTCCAACGAGTTTGGATTTATCGTGGCATTTTATTCCAAGCATTACCTCTCAATTTAGTCTTGGGTTTGCTGTCTTTAGCTTCCCCTTTTTTGCTGCAAATTCTTACTGATGATGTATTAGTTAGAGGTGACACAAAATTATTGACTACAGTAGTAATTTCTGTAGTCGTCATGAATATTATTTCTCATAGTCTCTCATTTGTCCAGTCTAACTTAATTGCTCATTTTGCCCAACGAATGCAATTAGGTTTAGTCTTAGAATTTGGGCGGCAAATTCTGCGTTTACCATTAACTTATTATGAAACCCGTCGCAGTGGTGAAGTTGTCAGTCGGCTGCGAGATATTGACCAAATTAATCAATTAATTGCTCAAGTTGTTGTTGGATTACCAAGTCAATTTTTTATTGCGGTAATTTCCTTATTTCTCATGTTATTTTATAGTTGGAAACTTACCTCAGCAGCTTTAGTAATTTCTGTGGTAATGACCATATCTACATTTATTTTTCAACCCACATTACAGCAAAAAACTAATGAACTGTTAGTTACAGAAGCCGAAACCCAAGGGGTTTTAGTCGAAACCTTTAAAGGTGCATTAACTCTCAAAACAACCACATCAGGAAGACAATTTTGGGATGAATTACAAAATCGCTTTAATCGTCTAGCTAGGCTCACATTTCAGACAATGCAAATTGGGATTATTAATAATACATTTTCTGGTTTTGTTTCTAGTATTGGTAGTGTAATTTTACTTTGGTTTGGTGGCTATTTAGTAATTAACCCATCTGAAAATTTGAGTATTGGACAATTACTAGCCTTTAACTCAATGAATGGTAATTTTATTGGGTTAATTAGTACAGTTATTAATTTTGTTGATGAATTTACTCGTGCAAAAACTGCTGTACGGCGGTTAACAGAAGTTATTGATGCCACTCCAGAAGATGATGATAATGGTAAAAAACCTTTTGCGACAATTTCTGAAAATGCTGATATTATTTGTACAAATATAAACTTTCATTATCCTGGTCGAATTGATTTATTAGAAGATTTTTCTTTAACGATTCCTGGAGGTAAAAATATTGCTTTAATTGGTAAATCTGGTTGTGGTAAAAGTACATTGTCTAAATTAATTTCCGGTTTATATAAACTTGAATCTGGTAACATACGAATTGGGCTTTATAACCTCCAAGACCTTTCTTTAGAATCTCTCCGTCAACAGGTAGTTCTCGTTCCCCAAGATGCTCATTTTTGGAATCGTTCAATTGTCGAAAACTTCCGATTAGGAGCGCCTTATGTTAGCTTTGAGCAGATTGTTAAAGCTTGTCAAATTGCTGGTGCTGATGAATTTATCAGTAAAATGCCTGAGACATATCAAACTATTTTGGGTGAATTTGGTGCTAATATTTCTGGTGGACAAAGACAAAGATTAGCCATAGCTAGAGCCATTGTTACAGACCCAGCAATTCTCATTTTAGATGAATCTACAGGTGGACTTGATCCAGTTAGTGAAGCCCAAGTTTTAGACCAATTATTTGAACATCGTCAAGGAAAAACAACGATTTTAATTACTCACCGACCCAAAGTAATTAATCGTGCTGATTGGATTGTTTTAATAGATCAAGGTAAGTTGAAATTACAAGGTTCTTTACAGGATTTACGTACTAAATCAGGAGATCATTTAGATTTTGTAATTCCTTAATTTCCTCTTGTGTTTACCCCCCTTAATTGGGAGTAGGGGGAGTAGGGGGAGTAGGGGAGGTAGGGGGAGTAGGGGAGGTAGGGGAGTAGGGGGAGTAGGGGGAGTAGGGGGAGTAGGGGAGGTAGGGGAGGTAGGGGAGTGAAGAGTAAAAGAGTAAAGGAGGTGAGAAAGAAGATGATTGGTAACTCAGAAGAATCAAACTCAATATCAATGGTTAAATCTCATAGAGATTTGGGAATTTATCAAATTGCTGTTGAAGCAGCAATGAAAATTTTTGGGT
>NZ_LJOU01000124.1:0-13936 GCF_001672085.1 Anabaena sp. AL93
CCCGCCCCCTGCTCCCCTACTCCCTATTCCCTATTCCCTAGAAACAGCAAAGATTTTTCCTGGGGTAGATGTAGGTGATTAACTCAGTTTATACTTTGTTAAGAAGTGTAACCTACATTAGACGAATATAGTCATGAGTTATTTATTGCTCCAAGTCCAAGTACCAGATACCGGAAATCACTTTCCCCTAGCTTTTACTTTGGTGTATGTAGTGGGTTTTGTCGCTGCTATCACCATTGGTTCAATTGCCTGGTACAACTCCAAACGTCCCCCCGGTTGGGAAAATAAGGAACGCCCTGACATTATCCCCAAGGTAGAAAAGGAATAGATTCGGTAATTGGTGATTGGTGATTGGTCATTGGCAAGAATGTTTTACCCATCACCCATTAGAGACTTCCAATTAAAAAAATATCCCAAAATTTCTTGTGGTGCAGGCATCTTGCCTGCCAATAATACAAGGACGGGCAAGATGCCCATCCCACAAGATTGGATAGCGAGGCGCTGCTGCAAGCAGTTCATCTTTTTTGTGGAGTTCTCTTACCCATTACCCATTACCCATTACCCATTACCCATTACCCATTACCCATTACCCATTACCCATTACCCATTACCCATTACCTAATTCTGTACATCCACCCAACGACGGTAAAGCTTTTGAATTTGTTTGAGCAAAGTTATATGGATACTGGGGTGAGATTCACTAGACTTGCTTAACTCTTCCAATTGAGAGAGGAGTCTTGCTTCTTCAACGGCTACATCACCGTCACTGTAAATTAAGCCACTGATAGCTTCAATCAAATCCTCGTAATCTTCCTGAGTTGGGCGATCGCCTAAATACTCCTTGACCCATTGATAACACTCATTTGGCTTGACTGGCACTAATTCATACAACCAAGGTTTAATCTCTGGATCATTTGCTAAACCTTTAACTTGGGCTATTTCTCGCAGATATTGCCGTTCTTCTGGTTGGATTTTGCCATCAATCCAAGCTGCTCCAATCAGGATTTTTACTAGGTTTTTTACATGAGAATGATTAACCATCACTGCCTCCTCTGGTAGATTCGGGCTTTGATTAAATCTTACAATCACTATTGGTATTCACTCGGAATCCTTAGTTTTTCTTAAGCGCACCATAAAAAAACCATCCATATCCTGTTGGTGAGGCCAAACTTTCAACCACCCCAGGGGAGAAATATCGGCAAAATCAAAGCTAGGAGGTTCAATTTGCCAATGGGGATTTGCGGCTAAAAACTCCGAAATTACCTGTTCATTCTCCGCTGGATGCAGTGTACAAGTGGCATAAACTAAAACGCCGCCAGTCTTGACAAAAGTTGCATTGTGTGATAACAATTCTTTTTGTAATTGGGAAAGTTCTTGAACAGAAGCCGGTGTTTGTCGCCAACGCGCATCAGCGTGACGGTGCATAGTTCCTAAACCGGAACAAGGAGCATCAAGCAATACACGGTCAGCCGAATTGTAGAATTGCGGTAAATTGCGGCTGTCTCCTGAACAAATTTCGATAGATTGTAAATTTAGACGTTGGGCATTTTCTTTTAATTTCCGTAACCGGGAAGCAGTTTTATCACAAGCCCAAATTTTGCCTTTATCTCCCATTAACTCAGCAATATGGGTGGTTTTCCCCCCTGGTGCAGCACAAACATCAATCACTACATTACCGGGTTGAGGGTCAAGTAAATGACCAACTAATTGGGCGCTACTATCTTGAACAGTCCACCAACCTTCATGAAAACCAGGTAAATTTTGAATTGCGCCGTTATTACCAATTAATCGTAAAGCTTGGGGTAAATGGGGAATAGGTTTAACTAAGACACCAGCAGATGCAAAAGCTGATTCTACTTCTTCTAAAGAACTACGCAGGATATTTACTCGTAAATCAATTGTTGGGGTTTGATTCATCCAAGCACAAAGTTTTTCTGTTTCTGCAAAACCCAATTCTTTTAACCAAACCTCAATTATCCAATTAGGGAAACTGTGTAATATTCCCAATCTTTCTACTGGATTTTCTGGTAACTTTAGCGGTTCTGATGACTTTTCTGCAAGTCGGAGATATTGACGTAATAAACCATTGACAAACCCAGTTAAACCAGGAAAACCATTTTCTTTTGCTAATTCGACGGTGGTATTTACAGCCGCAGAAACGGGAATTCTTTCTTGATAACGCAGTTGATAAAAACCCAGATGTAAAATTGTGCGAAGGTCTTTTGGTTGTTGCTGAATTTTCTTTGTAGCAAGTTGGTCAATAATAGCGTCTAAAGTGCGTTGTCTTCTCACACTCCCATAGACTAATTCTGTCATTAATCGGCGATCTGCGTCGGGTAACTTAAATTTTTGTAGCGCTCGGTCTAGGGCAACATCAGCATAAGCTCCTTTGTGTACTTCTTTAAGAGCAATAAAGGCGAGTTGGCGGGGATTGGTCATGAAAGATAATCATCCTGTTTACTTTGGTTGAAATTGGTACACTTAAGTAATTGGACAAAAATATTTACAGTCATTGCGAGGGAAGGGAAGCAATCACAACCCTGGCGATTGCTTCATTTCACTTCGTTCCATATGGCTAACGCCACGCAACGCTTACGCAATAATATTGTGTAATTAATTCTGTCTCACTACTTAATTTACAAGGGAAACCGGGAAGTTTGAAAGCCCCTGAGAAACAGGAACGCTAGTTCCGTCTTTCGTGCTTCAGACAGGGGATGAAAAACGACACGGGCGGTTTTAACCACCTTCAATATTATCCTTGAGTTTCAAGCTATCTACCCAATCTTCTATCAATGCGGTAACTGTTTTCTCTCTTTGCGCTGCATATAAAAACAGCTTATGTTTTCTGCGTTCTGAGAGTCGGACTGATACTGTTTTATCTTTCATAATGTCTTGCGGTTGTTAGTACATTGTGTTATTATAAGACAAAGGGAGAAAAACGCAATGTATGGATGCCAGCAAATACTAATCAGTCCCAACAATGAATTAGGAGCGGTTCTTGAGTTCTTATGTGGGGAGTCAAATAAACTTGCTAATTGTGGGACTTATTATGCCAGACAATTGTTTTTTAAGACGGGTAAAATTCCTGGTAAGTTTGACTTGCATCGTGAGTTAGCAAGTAATTCACATTTTGGGGCAATGTATTCTCAAGCTGCACAGCAATGTTTAACAACTGTGGCGGAATCGTTCAAGTCTTATATTGGACTTTTGAAAGGGATTAAAAATGGTACAGTCACTCAAAAACCTAAGCTACCTGGATACCGAAAACCTGGATTAAATCTCGTAACTTTTCCTGGACAAGCTATTAAACTAAAGAACGGTAAGCTAAGATTTCCGATGGGTAGTAAGGTGAAAGTTTGGTTTGGGCTTAACGCTTTTTATGTTCCCATGCCTTCTAATTTAGAGCATAAGGACATCAAAGAATACCGCATACTGCCAAGGAATAATGAATTTTATTTGGAGTTAATTTATAAAATAACTTCTCACAAGCCCGACGTAAATATTGAGAATGTTTTATCAATTGATCACGGGTTGAACAACTGGCTAACCTGTGTCAGTAACGTTGGTACGTCATTTCTGATTGACGGACGCAAGTTAAAATCAGTGAATCAATGGTACAACAAACGAGTTTCGGTTCTCAAAGAAAATCAACTTCAAGGTTTTTGGTCTAAGCAATTAGCGTCAATAACTGAAAAGCGGAATCGCCGGATGAGGGACGCTACTAATAAAGCAGCTAGAATCGTAATCAACCATTGCATTGATCATAAAATTGGGACTGTCGTTTTTGGCTGGAACGTTGGACAAAAAGATTCTATAAATTTAGGTTCTAAAACTAATCAAAAATTTGTCCAAGTTCCTACCGCAAGATTAAAAAACCGCATTGCTCAACTGTGTGAACAATACGGCATTAAGTTCGTTGAAACTGAAGAATCTTATACCTCAAAAACATCGTTTCTAGACAATGATTTTCTACCTACATTCGGTGCAAAACCTGAAGGGTGGAAAGAGTCAGGAAGAAGAGTTAGCCGGGGTTTGTACCATTCTCAAGATGGTACAAAAATCAATGCAGATTGCAACGGTGCAGCTAATATTTTCAGAAAAGTAGCGGTAAAGCTAGGATTAAATTCTAGTGGAATCAGTAGAGGCGCATTGATATCGCCGTTAAGATTATTTATTTGGTCTTAAGAATCCCCGTCCATTTATGGCGGGGAGTGTCAAATATTTTGAATGTTCCTATCTTAATCCTGTTCATCCTTAAATCCTGGACATCCTGATTCAGACAACTCCATCACAAATTACACTTATGTACCAAAATCATCAAAACACCTATTGAAAATAGGCGTTGCTGAATTGAGGTATGAAATTTCCAAATTGAACCTTTAAAAATCTTACCTTTGCGTCTTTGCGCTTTTGCGTGAGACTAAAATTTATAAGCTGTTGTGCATTTAGTTTGTATAATTCTAGCGGGCAAGATGCCCGCACTACAAAGTTCAAGTAAATTATGGTTATCAAATTTAGCTGCGTAACAGCTTACCCTTAATCAGCAACGCCTGAAAATATTCCCATCCTAATCCTGTTCATCCTTAAATCCTGGACATCCTGATTCAGACAACTTCATCACAAATTACACTTCACTTAAGTAGGTTAGCATTGAAAATCGTCGTTATGGCAAGGCAAGAGGCAAAAGGCAAAAGGCAAGAGTGAAGAGGGTTTGGGGGATTTTACATTTCTTTACACAGTTTGGTTTTATTGTGTTCACCTACTTATGTGCGAGAATTGTCACAGCAGGTGTGAGAAAGTAACATGATAGACAAAAACTGGCAAGATGAAGAACTGTGGATTGTCACCGCAAGTAGTTCTGATGATGTTTCAAAACAAGGGATGAAAGCTGTTAGAGGTAATGGTAATCCTTACAGTAGTCCTGCGGTTACGGATGAAGAAATAAAAAACAGTCGCATTACAGCCGGCACCTTAGCGAAGCAAATGTCGCACTTTGTGGGAGTAATCAGTGGTGTGTTTAGTAATGTTCAGAAGCAAGTCGAAACCCAAGGGGAACTCCAGCTTGATGAAATTACCCTCACGGTAGAAATTAGTAGTGAAGGTGAAATTAAATTGCTGGGTACGGGTGTAAAGGCTGCTGGTAAGGGCGCAATTGAGCTAAAATTTAAGCGTTTATCACCCCAATCACCTGTAAATTGACCGCAATATGGCTAAGAATTGCGCTGTTGTCATTGGCGTTAACGAATATGACGAAATTCAGTGCCTCCAGTATGCAAAAACTGATGCAGAACGGGTGCGCGATTATTTTTCAACTGGTTTAGGTGTACAACCAAACTATCTATATTTTTTCTCTGATGATTCACCGCGCAACAGCCTGGGAAAGAAAACTCAACCAACCTACGGTACACTAAACAGCTTTTTCAATGATCGCTTTGAACAGCCTTTTTTAGAATCTGGGGATACTCTCTGGTTCTATTTTAGCGGTCATGGGATGCCCCACGAAGGACGAGATTATTTACTACCCATAGATGGAAATCCTCGCACTGTACCCAATTTAGCAATTCCCATTACCTACATCACAGAACGTTTGCGGCGCAGTGGTGCGGATAATGTAGTGTTGTTTATTGATGCTTGTCGCAGCACTGGTCAAAAAAGCGCTGGTTTGGGAATTGGTGAAGAAAAACAGCAAGGTGTAATTACCTTTTATTCCTGTAGTCCCAGTCAGGTTTCCTACGAAATTGAGGAAATTCAACAGGGTGCTTTTACTCACGTTTTACTCAATGGGTTGCAAATTCAAGGTGAAAGCAACTGCGCGACGGTTGAACGGTTGTATAACTATTTGCGCTATCAAGTTCCCCAATTGACCCAAAAGCATAAAAATTATCCTCAGACTCCCTATGCTGCCATAGAACCTGCTACAAAATTGCATTATATTTTATTGCCTAAATCTGCCACTGACAGGGATATTAGCACCCTGAGAGAAGATGCTATGCAAGCAGAAATTGAAGGAAATTTTGATTTAGCTTTTCAGTTATGGGTGCGTGTGAACGTGGCCGCAGGTGGACAGGATATGAAAGCCATTGCAGCCTTTGGGAGATTGTCAAATAAGCAGAACCTAACCCCCCAACCCCCTTCCCTACCAGGGAAGGGGGAGAAATCAAAGCCTCTCTCCTCCCAGGAGAGAGGTTTGGAGAGAGGTTCTTCAGAGGAACAGGGACAGAAAATAGCAGTAGCAAAACGCCAGGAGTTGACTGTAAATTTAAATCAAGGCTTAACCATAGAACTGGTTCGTGTACCAGCAGGGAAGTTTATGATGGGAATGCCCTCAGAAGAACGCCAAATAGCCCTAGAAAATGCCCTGAAATGTGGCTACCAACGAGAAAATGCTGAAGAATGGTTAGATCGTTCTACCCCACAGCATGAGGTCTATCTGCAAGAATTTTTAATGGGCAAATATGCTGTTACCAATGCCCAATGGTATGCCGTCATGAAAACTAAGCCATCTGAACAATATGACCCCAAGTTTCAAGGCGATAAGCAGCCTGTAGTTGGCGTTTCCTGGCATGAAGCCCGGGCATTTTGCGAAAAGCTATCTGAACAAACAAAGCGGGCTGTCAGATTGCCCACAGAGGCAGAATGGGAATATGCCTGTCGGGCTGGAACAACTACACCCTTTGCCTTTGGCAAGACTATCACAACTGATCAAGTTAACTATGATGGCAATTATCCTTATGGTGATACCCCCAAGGGCAAATATCGAGAATGTACTGTAAATGTGGACAGTTTCACCCCTAACGCCTGGGGTTTATATCAAATGCACGGTAATGTCTGGGAATGGTGCTGGGATGAATTTCACGACAGTTATAGCGAAAAACCAGCGCGTTTAAAAAGCAATGGTAATGAACCTTGGGGAGAATTAAAAGTAAGTGAAGAAGATAATTGCGCTTATATTTGTCGGGGCGGTTCTTGGTGCCACCATGCTATCCTTTGCCGTTCGGCGCCTCGTAGCAGGTTCTACGCGCGTAATCGAGACGATGCTCTCGGTTTTCGTGTTGTGTTCGGGTCTTCCTCGCCAGGATTCTCTTAGCCCTTTACCCTCTTGCGCTTTTGCGCTCTTCTCTTTATTTCTTTACCCTTGCGAGCGCCAGCGAGCGAATTTTTTTTATTATATACATCTTCAAAAATGTAGAGACGTTCCATGGAACGTCTCTACAAAGGGTTTAATATCATCAAAAATCATTTGTTAAAGACTTGTAAACAATATCGCTGATTAATATTCGGATATTGTAAATTGAGGGTGGCTATCCTTGCTTATACTTCTTAGTATGTATGGCACATAGCTTGGGGTTGAGTTATTAAACGGGGCGGTTCTTGGTACAACAATGCTATCAATTGCCGTTCGGCGAATCGTAACAGGAACAACGCGCGTAATCAAGACAATAATCTCGGTTTTCGTGTTGTGTTCGGGTCTTCCTCGCCAGCACTCTCTACAGTCAGAGTTGATAGGAGGGATTCTATCAAGCGTACACCAGAGAGTCCAAACTCAAACCCAGTGATGTGGGTGACTATATCCAAATATAAAACCGAGCCAGTTAGCTTGGTAGGGAAACCGAAGACTTAACTGGCTCAATATTATAAACTATGCACACAGATACAATATTTTATCAAATTTTTCTCACTTTTCACACTCTATTGTTTGAATTGCTCGGACAACCAATAGAAAATGCTCAAGGTTATAATTTTACTTCCGTCGAAGTTAAAGAAAAAGCCTTTCAATTTGATGGTATTTTCATGCCAGATAGTTTGGAAAAACCCATCTATTTTGTCGAAGTGCAATTCCAACCCAAACTTGATTTTTATTGGGAATTAATAGCAGAAATAAACATTTATCTCAATCAATTTAAACCAGTACAAGATTGGCAAGCAGTAGCTTTATTTGCTAAACGGAGTTTAGATGTAGAAGTATTAACTAATTACCAACAAGAATTAATTGATAGTGGGAGAATCAAACGCATTTATTTAGATGAACTACCACCTGGTTCAATTGGTGTGGGGTTAATTGAATTAATTGTCAGTAAAGAAACCCAAGCACCAGAATTAGTCAAAAATCTCATGGCAAGAACAAAGACAGAGATTGATAATAACAGAGAAAAACAAGGTATTATAGAATTGTTAGAGACTGTTTTGTTGTCCAAATTTTCACAATTAAGCCGTCAGGAGATTGAAGCGATGTTTTTAGTTAGTGATATTAAGCAAACTAGGGTATATCAAGAAGCAAAGCAGGAAGAAGCAACAAACTTATTGGTGCGTATATTATCCAAGCAATTTGGGAAATTGAGTGGTAACTACATCGAAACTATCAGCAACCTCACAATAGAACAACTAGAAGACCTGGGAGAAGCATTATTAGACTTTATAGACATTACCGACCTGGAAGAATGGTTAAAATCTCATAAATAATCTATGATTCTGTACACAAACACTAAGCTGTTGTGCATTTAGTTTGTATAAGAGACTTCCAAGAAATAAATTATCCTAAGAAACGAACCACAGAGGCACAGAGTACACAGAGAGAGAATTTCTGCATCAGTTTTGGGACATTTTTTTATTTGGAAGTCTCTAATTCTAGCGGGCAAGATGCCCGCACTACAAAGTTCAAGTAAATTATGGTTATCAAATTTAGCTGCGTAACAGCTTAGCGTCCCGTAGGGATACATTGCAAGAGTCAGATCCCCGACTTCTCTAAGAAGTCGGGGATCTTGTTTTTCATAACTAAACCACCCTACGGTTTTCAGATAAAATTAGGTTTAAGGATTCATGTAAGGATCTATCCCACCAACTTCAAACTCACAGGCTCTAGAAACCACATCTGGAGGTAACTTATCAAAACTAATTAATGGTAAATAATCAGGATTATCTATGAGTTCCTGCGCTAATAAATAACCAGCAATTGTCCAAGTTTGATACTTTCTTGCTTGTTTACCAATTAATCTGCCTTTTTTTCCATCATAATATTCTGGCCATTCATCTTCCGATAATCTGACTTTAGCAATTGCAATAGCTTTTTCTGCCAACTGTGGTTTTTTTGTTTTCACCGCTGCTGCTGCTAACATCCACATTAAGACAGGCCAGCTACCAGCATTATGATATGACCAAGGTATATTTTTGGGGTCACATCCTGTGACGACTCGATATTCTTCACCTTGTAAAGCCGGATAACAGATTTTAACGGGCATATCTCCGACTAAATCATCCCATCGTTTTTCAATCAAATTCATAATTGCTTGGGACTGTTCTTCTGTGGAAAGGTCAGAAATTACAGCCATCAAATTTCCGAGGGTGAAGAACCGAGTATCCATTTGTGATGGTCCGACATTTCCGGCAAAATAACCACCTTTTTTCGGTAGCCATTTATCTAACTCATAATAAGGTAAGGAATCGGCATAAATATTGAAAAGATTAACCGCCGTTTTTCCGTATTCCTCACCCTTAAAGCGATAAATTGCATTCAGACGATTAATATCTATCCAGTAATGCTGACGAATATGCCCACATAATAAAGGTAAGCGGTTATCAATTGCTTCCACAATATCCTCATTACCTTTACAAATTAGCAGTTCTCTGGCTGCACGTAAAGCGGCAAAAAATAGAACTTGAATTTCTAAAGGATGTCCATAAATACCCATGCGTCTGTCTATCATACAAGCGCCATCAGGAACTAATAGCGTCGGGTACATATCAAACCGATTAGCTAAACAGATGTCCATAATTAACCTAATTCCTGTTTGGAATTCTGGTTGATAAGCCAGGGAATTATCTTGAGTAGCAACTACATAAGCACGTAATAAAATTAACCACCATAAACAAGAATCTACGGGTGTGACTCTGGCGATCGCGTGTTCACCAAAATCAGCTTCTAAAAACTCTTCCCCATTGGCAGAAACGACTTTAAAACTAGCTGGAATTAATCCTCTACCGGGTTTATAGGCATCTAATGCCTTTTCTTTCGGCTGTAACTTTAATGTTTCTTCTAGGAAATTCTTGACAATATCTGTTCTGCCTTTAATCAGAAAAATTAACGCCGAGGAAACAAAATCCCGGATAAAACATTGGTCATAATTTAATGCTTCGACGGATGAATCATAAGCCGCTACAGTACCAACGGGCTGACCTTTGTAGTAGAGAATTGAATTCTCTAATGCAAGCCAAGCTTCATTTTCTATATTTTTACTTGTCTCTAATTTGTTTAGTTGCATTACCAGACTAACTCCATTTAGATAGTATACTTGTTGGGAGTAGATGCACCTTTAATTCTTCTCTAATGCCATTTTCATCATAACTTTGAAATAGCAAATATCAATTCATTCAAAATACTAAATATCAGTCAATACCAAAATTAAACTCAATACCTTTGCCAAACTGAAAAAAGCCTTGATTCGTAGGTGGCGTTGAGAGCCATAATCCAATAAATGCGTTGGGTTACACTGTCACTCAACCCAATCTATAAGAAATGGCAAAGGTATTGTAAACTGCATCATATTTAACAGTTTTTTGAATTTCTAGAAACGTGGATTCTTCTGTATGTAGAACCACTTAAATATAGTATATCTACCTAATTAACAATTGGCTATTGCGATGACAAAATAAATTATTCCCCTACAACTTAACAAGTTATAACGTTTTTTCAGAATATGCAATATCAACAGCTAAGGGATCACCAAAAAATAAATTACCCAATTTTGTGGGATGGGCATCCTGCCTGTCCTTGGTAATTAGCGGGCAAGATGCCCGCACCACAAGAAACTTTTGGGGATTTTTTTAATTGGAAGTCCCTAAAAAAAATTGGGGGGGGGATTAATACTGATCAATAGATATATATTTTACTAGCCCTTCCTAAGTTGCAACTTTTGATATCCTTGATTAAGTACACAGGCAAAATTAATTATATAAAAGATTTGGATTTAATGTAGGGGTAGCGCCCCCGTGCCTACCCGTTGGGGCAACCACGGGGGGTTTGCCCCTACAGGATTCTGGTTTCTCAGAACTGACAACTAAACAACTAAGTAGGTTGGCGTTGAAAATTGTCGTTATGGCAAGGCAAAAGGCAAGAGGCAAGAGGCAAGAGTGAAGAGGGTTTGGGCGATTATACGTTTCTTTACACAGTTTGGTTTTATTGTGTTCACCTACTTACTCTAATAAAGTTAAGATTCTAGTATCTGTCAATGAAAATTTTTTAAGCTTTATAGTCAGCGGCAACGGTAAACACACTATGTATGATGTCCTAGATTCCCACGCAGTCCTAGAAGTGTTGCGACCAGTAGAAGATCCAGAACTTCGCAAAAGCCTGGTAGAGTTAAATATGATTCGCAACGTCAAAATTGACGGTGGCAAGGTTAGTTTCACTTTGGTGTTGACCACTCCGGCTTGTCCTTTACGGGAGTTTATTGTCGAAGATTGTCAAAAAGCTGTTAAAAAGCTCCCTGGTGTTACAGATGTGAGTATAGAAGTAACAGCGGAAACACCCCAGCAGAAAAGCTTACCAGACCGCAACGGTGTACCTGGGATCAAAAATATTATTGCTGTTTCTAGTGGTAAAGGTGGCGTTGGTAAGAGTACAGTAGCCGTAAATATTGCCGTTGCTTTAGCACAAGCTGGCGCTAAGGTTGGTTTATTAGATGCAGATATTTATGGACCTAATGATCCTACCATGTTGGGTTTGGGTGATGCTAAAATTAATGTCCGGTCTACAGAGGCAGGGGACATTCTCGAACCGGCGTTTAATCATGGTGTCAAGCTTGTTTCCATGGGTTTTTTGATTGATCGAGATCAGCCAGTAATTTGGCGCGGTCCGATGCTGAATGGTGTGATTCGTCAGTTTCTTTATCAAGTGGAATGGGGAGAACTGGATTATTTAATTGTGGATATGCCCCCAGGAACTGGAGATGCTCAATTAACTTTAGCCCAATCTGTACCAATGGCAGGGGCAGTTATTGTGACTACACCACAAACGGTAGCTTTGTTGGATTCCCGGAAGGGGTTGCGGATGTTCCAGCAGTTAAATGTTCCAGTTTTGGGAATTGTCGAAAATATGAGCTATTTTATTCCCCCAGATCAACCGGATAAGCAATATGACATTTTTGGTTCTGGTGGTGGTTCAAAAACAGCCGCAGAATTAGGAGTTCCTCTGTTAGGATGTGTACCATTAGAAATTTCTACCAGAATTGGGGGTGATAGTGGTATGCCGATAGTTATTGGTGAACCTAATTCAGCCGCTGCTAAAGCATTGAAGGCGATCGCTCTCACTGTAGCAGGTAAAGTTTCAGTTAATGCTTTGACATAAGATCAGGAGTATGGCTAACGCCACGCTGCGCTATCAGGAGTTCAGAAGGAAGAAATTTCTCCCCAACTCCCCCCACTCCCCCCACTCCCCCCACTCCCCCCACTCCCCCACTCCCCCTGCCCCCTACCCCCTGCCCAACTCCCTCCTCACACAATGTTATTAAAACCTTCGTTCCCGAAAATGCGTTGGCAATTCTGGCTTAAACCCTGGCAACAAATGGATGGGCTACTATTTATCCTCCCCGTTGCTGTTAGTATGTTCGGGGGGCTAATGATTCTGAGTACAGAATTAAAGCAACCTGTAACTGACTGGTGGTGGCACTGGCTGATAGCGGCGATTGGTTCAACTATTGCCTTGTTTTTAGCTCGTTGCCGTTATGAAAACTTAATGCAGTGGCATTGGTTCACCTACGGGCTAACGAACTTTAGTTTAATAGCTGTGATGCTCGCTGGTACTAGTGCCAAAGGCGCACAGCGTTGGATTAGTATTGCTGGTTTTAATGTCCAACCCTCAGAATTTGCCAAAATAGGGCTAATCATTACCTTAGCTGCGTTGTTACATAAGCAAACTGCTTCTACTATTGAGAATGTTTTCCGTGTCTTGGCAATTACGGCTGTACCTTGGGCATTGGTATTTTTACAGCCAGACTTGGCAACATCACTGGTATTTGGAGCAATATTTTTAGGAATGCTGTACTGGGCAAACGCTAACCCCGGCTGGTTAATACTCATGATTTCTCCGGTCATAGCAGCAATCTTATTTAGTATATCTTGGCCATTATCAACACCCATAGTTTTATCTAAAGAAATATCATTGAGTATATTGGGTTTAATATGGGCAGTAGCGATGGGGATAGTTGGTTGGGTTAGTCTGCCCTGGAAGCGTTTTGGTATTGGTGCTATTGGATCATTATGTCTTAATCTGCTTGGTGGCGAATTAGGCATTTTTGCCTGGAATCATATCTTAAAGGAGTATCAAAAAAACCGACTTAGTGTATTTATTAACCCTGAACATGATCCTCTTGGTGCTGGTTATCACCTGATTCAATCTCGCATTGCTATTGGCGCTGGTGAAGTTTGGGGTTGGGGTTTGTTTAAAGGTCCCATGACTCAACTCAATTTCGTTCCTGAACAACACACAGATTTTATTTTCTCCGCTGTTGCTGAAGAATTTGGTCTGGTGGGGTGCTTAATTTTACTATCAGTTTTTTGCTTGATTTGCTTTCGCTTGCTTCACGTAGCTCAAACAGCCAAAGATAACTTCGGTTCACTTTTAGCTATAGGTGTTTTGTCTATGATTGTGTTTCAACTGATTGTGAATGTTGGTATGACAGTTGGTTTGGCACCAGTGGCGGGGATTCCCCTACCTTGGATGAGTTATGGACGTTCAGCAATGCTGACTAACTTTATTGCGATCGGTATAGTAGAATCTGTAGCTAATTATCGTCAACGCCAGAAGTATTACTGAAGAGGAGTCAGGAGTCAGGAGTATGGCTAACGCCACGCTGCGCTATCAGAAGAATGAAGAATGAAGAATGAAGAATGAAGAATGAAGAATGAAGAATGAAGAATGAAATTTCTCCCCTACTTCCCCTAC
>NZ_LJOU01000203.1:0-1891 GCF_001672085.1 Anabaena sp. AL93
GTGGGGGGAGTTGGGGTAGGGAGCCTTTTGCACAGGTTAATTTATGAATGTAGATGTGTATTTTTATTTTTATCCCATCCCCCTGGATAGGATATTATGCTACAAATTAATAGAGATAATCTAGTAATTGTCTAGGCTTGTCTCTCTGTTTTGGTTATCTTGAGGAACTCATTGTGGTTGCAACCCCCGAAAAACTGCACGCTACCCATAGCCACGATCATCTACCCAGTAAAGACCGTGTAGCCGTGTTACTTATGGGCTATGGCGAAGTTGAAAGCTATGAAGATTTTGCTAACTATAACGAACAAGCTTTAAATTTACTGACGGCTAAATTCGCTCCTGTTCCCACTTGGATTTATCCCCCTTTAGCAAAGCTTTTGGCATTATTCGATCGTCATGAATGGGGACACACACATCATGATTTTATTTCCCCTCATAATGCCATTTTTGAAAGACAAAGAGCGGGTATTGAACACGAATTACAACATAAATGGGGTAATGGTGTTCAAGTTTTTAAAGCTTTTAACTTCTGCGCTCCTTTTTTACCAAACCAAGTTTTAGCCGAAATTAAAGATCAAGGCTTTAGCAAACTGCTGATTTATCCATTATTGGTTGTTGATTCCATTTTTACCAGTGGTATTGCGATTGAACAGGTGAATAATGCTCTGGTAGAATTAGCTGATGGTGATGAACATTGGATTAAAGCCCAAAAATACATTCCCTCGTTCTACAATGAGCCAAAATATATTGATTTAATGGCGCATTTGGTAGAAGAAAAAATTCATACTGATTTGGCTACAGGTTATTTACCTTCGCAAATTGGGATTATCTTGATGAATCATGGTTGTCCCCACAAAGCGAAAGGCTTTACCTCTGGGATTGATGAAAGTCAAGCCATGTATGAGTTAGTCAGAAGTAAGTTAATTAACAATTACCCATTAATTTCTGTGGGTTGGTTGAACCACGATACCCCATTAATTGAATGGACTCAACCAAATGCTACCCAAGCTGCTCAAAATTTGATTCAATTGGGTGCAAAGGTATTGCTATTTATGCCCATTGGTTTTGCTACAGAAAATCATGAAACTTTGTTAGATGTGCATCACATTATTCATGATTTGGAAAAACAACATCCAGATGTAGATTATTTACAAATGGCTTGTGTTAATGATGATCCACAATTTTTAGCTATGGCTGCTGAATGGGCAAATGCACACATAGCAGAGTTGATGGAAACGGAAGGAATGGCTGTTAATTCACAATCAGCTATTACTCACCACCATCACCATCATTAAAAAGAATCTGTAAGGGCGCAGGAACTGCGCCCATTAACTCTGGAATTTATCTAACCGCAGAGGCGCAGAGGACGCAGAGTAAAAAAATTAATTCCCTACTAGTGGTGCATTTAAGGTTTTCTCAATGCGATCGCGTGTTTCTAATAAGAAAGCCTGAGTATATTCATCTTCAGAATTTACCCGTTTTAATTTACTATTTAACTGCTTGAGTTTATACCAAGCTAAAGTTCGGGCATCTTCAGGAACAGATTCTTTTCGCAATACCATTTCCATCATTATTTCCAGGTATTCCCGTTGTAACCCACATTCCGCACCCCCAAGTGTCACACCCCAAGAAAACCGATATATTTAGTACATAAGAACTAATACCTGTGAGGGGTGATTAAAATTTATTGAGGCTAAATAGGAATAATTACTATTAAAGCAGATATATAGTCAATAAAACGACTAAGTACGAAATTTTGATTCTGAGGTGATTGTAATGGAAAACCTAGTCCAGAATCATTGAAAGCTTTATCCTCAATGACTATAAAAAACTAAAAAAACGTTTTAAATCAACAGAAAAATGAGAACATGGTAACAGATACTTATATGGA
>NZ_LJOU01000125.1:0-13497 GCF_001672085.1 Anabaena sp. AL93
CTCATCGCTTGCGGGGAGGGGGTTGGGGGTGGGGTTCTTGTTCCGGGTTTGATGACAATTTGCTGTAATTTTCTCACTTCACTAAATCAAATTTAGCTGCGTATTAGCTTATGATTATCACCTTAATAGTAGCTTGGATAGTTTTTATCATTCTCTGGAAATTAATTAAAACCACCATTAAAACAGCTATAATTTCCGCCGCTATCGTTATGTTATTATACTTTGGCTTTGGTATTACTCCCCAGGATATTTGGCATCAAATCAGCCAATTTGCTCAAACCTCCTCTCCCACAACAGGTAATAAGTAAGCATCGAAAAAGTCAAAACAATTATTAACTCAAGTTGCTAGTTATCTCGTTGAGGCTGGTAATGGGTAATAGGTAATTGGTAATGGGTAATGGGTAATTGGTAATTGGTAATTGGTAATTGGTAATTGGTAATTGGTAATTGGTAATAAAAGCTCTGGTTTCATCCTGTTCATCCTTTAATCCTGGATATCCTGATTCTGACAATTTACCTAACTAGCAACTTACATAGGTGAACACAATAAAACCAAACTGTGTAAAGAAATGTAAAATCGCCTAAACCCTCTTCACTCTTGCCTCTTGCCTCTTGCCTTTTGCCTTGCCATAACGACAATTTTCAACGCCAACCTACTTACATTAATATATCTAAAGTTTTCGATTTATTCATCAAACCCTATTTAATCAAGTTATTCACATCCTGGCAAATCTAACGCAATTAATAACGCTTGCTCTAGATGTGCCATCACCACATCAGAAAGAATTCCTCTTAAACGCAAAAAGCGAGTTTTAGATAATACCCGCACCTGATCTGCCATAGCGATCGAGTCTTTCTTTAATCCACCATCTGGTGACAAAATCAAAACTTGAGTAGGGTAAACTCGCTTCCCATCTTGATAGGTGGTACAAGGTACTGCTAAAACTACAGGGCTGGATAGATTAATCACATCACGACTCACAATAATCACGGGACGAGTTCCTCCCTGTTCCGAGCCTTCAGTCATTTCTAGACGTGCATCATACACCTCACCCCTTCTCATCTTGGAGCTTCCCCTAACTGCAACGCCTCCCACTGCGCCGTAGCAAATTCTACCTCTAGTTTTAATACCTCTGCCTGATAATCTGGATCATTAGCCATTTCCGCTAATGCGGCATCAATTTCAGACCGCTTCTGTAAGGCTAATTCTCTTCGTAAAGCTTGAGCGACAAAATCATTCCGACTCTTAGCCTTTCCTTCCAAAACCGCCTTGTCTGTAGCTTCTAGGAGTTCTCTAGGAATGGTTAGCGTCGTGCGAACGGTTTCTGTTTTCATAGAGCGTTCATTTTTTGATGACTGAAGTGATGTCTTATATCATATCGTTTTACGCATCATCCAAAATTAAAAATTCAGTTATTGGTGAAATCCTTGCCTCTTGCCACCTACTTTTCCACTTTATCACCTAAAATAACCTCAATTGTGGCAATCTGAGAAGTATAACCCCTGGCAATCTGATATTTTAGCTACAGAAAATCTACCTGTTGAGATTATGCAAACTCTGCCGACTTTGGAAATTACCAACACTGAATCTAGTCAACCAGCCTTTGATACCACCATCAAACGCCGCAAAACCCGCCCTGTAAAAGTGGGAGATGTCACCATTGGGGGTGGATACCCGGTGGTGGTACAGTCTATGATTAATGAAGATACTCTGGATATTGATGGTTCTGTCGCGGGTATTCGTCGTCTTCATGAAATAGGCTGTGAAATTGTTCGTGTCACTGTTCCTAGTCTCGGACACGCTAAGGCACTGGCGGAAATTAAACAACAATTAATCAAAACTTACCGGGATGTGCCAATTGTTGCCGATGTCCATCACAATGGCATGAAAATCGCCTTGGAAGTCGCCAAACATATTGAAAAAGTGCGAATTAATCCAGGTTTATATGTATTTGAAAAACCTAATACCAGTCGCACTGAATACACAAAAGCTGAATTTGACGAAATTGGCGAAAAAATCCGCGAAACCTTAGCTCCGCTGGTAGTTTCCTTGCGCGATCAAGGTAAAGCTATGCGAATCGGTGTAAATCATGGTTCTTTGGCGGAAAGAATGCTATTTACCTATGGTGATACTCCCGAAGGTATGGTGGAATCTGCCCTAGAATTTATTCGCATTTGTGAATCTTTGGATTTTCATAATGTGGTGATTTCCATGAAAGCTTCACGAGTGCCTGTCATGGTGGCTGCATATCGTCTCATGGCTAAACGCATGGATGACTTGGGTATGGATTATCCTTTGCACCTGGGGGTGACGGAGGCAGGTGATGGTGAATATGGCAGAATTAAATCTACAGCCGGTATTGCCACATTATTAGCTGATGGCATTGGTGATACAATCCGCGTGTCTTTAACAGAAGCACCAGAAAAGGAAATTCCTGTTTGTTACAGCATTCTGCAAGCTTTAGGTTTGCGGAAAACAATGGTTGAGTATGTCGCTTGTCCTTCCTGTGGACGGACTTTATTTAATTTGGAGGAAGTGCTGCACGTAGTTAGAGAGGCTACGAAACATTTAACAGGTTTAGATATTGCTGTAATGGGTTGTATTGTGAATGGACCCGGAGAAATGGCTGATGCTGACTATGGTTATGTTGGCAAAACTCCCGGTTATATTTCTTTATATCGTGGTCGGGAAGAAATTAAAAAAGTCCCAGAATCACAAGGTGTAGAGGAATTAATTAATCTCATTAAAACTGATGGACGTTGGGTAGAACCGTAATTTTTAAGACTTTTACAAAAAAGGTAATAGGTAATAGTTAGTAGTTCGTCAAATTTATTTTGACGGGTAATGGAAAAAACTTCTCTTCTTCCCTCCCCCACACCCCCACCTCCCCCACCTCCCCCACACCCCCACCTCCCCCACCTCCCCCACCTCTCTTCTCCCCCTGCTTGCCTTCACCCGTCATTTTCGGGTTGACAGACTACTAGGTTCTACCTGGGAATTGATGAAGTGGCAAGTCCACTTCATTTTTATTGTCAAAATATCGGGTTTTTAGTCATTAACTAATTCATCGCGCCATTTTTCGCGTTTTTCTCTCTCTTCACGCACTTCTTCCTCTCGTTCCCGCGATCGCACTAATAACCAACTTTCCCAGGTTAGGGGTTTTTGTCGTTCTAAATGGTTAATAAATTGGATGATTGATAAATCTGCTTTCAGGGGAGTTTTGAGATCAAACTGCATGGTTTGTAAAATTCTATCATTGGTTTTTAGTAGGCGATCGCTAATTGTTTTCCCTACCCATAACATCAATTTATTAATTAATTTTCCTAATATCCCTTTCCGTTTTTTAGACATTAATAGGGTCTGACCTTCAGTTTTCCCCCCTGGTAATATCCGAGTTGTAAATATTATATGTAGCTGGGTAGACTCATTAGTAAAGGAAACTATACTTGTCGTTCCATACCAATAACAAACACTATAATTAAGAGAATTTTTAAACAACCGCCGATAAAGATTTAGCCAGAATGACTTGCCATTAATATTTGTAATAGTGCTAAAAATAATCGCATTTTGATTGAGTTCTTGTTTCTCCAAAACCATTTTTAATGGTAATTTATGAACTAGATTAATTTGTTGAGTATCAATAGTTTGAATAAGTAAGATATGAGGATGACAATTAATACTAAATTGCGAACCGAGAGAAAAATCAAAGTCTTGGTTTTCCCAATCTAAAACCAAAGGTAAAGATTGTTGTGGAATTTCCCCAGTCCAAACCCAAATCATCCCATATTGTTCGGCTACTGGCCAAGTTTTGGCTTTCAGAGATACAGGTTCATCTAAATTAGGAATATCCACACAAATACCTTCGGCATCAAATTTCCACCGATGTAAAACACAGCGTAATTCATTACCCTCAATTTTACCTTCAGCTAAACTTGTACCCATGTGCGGACAATAAGCATCTAGGATAACTGCACGTCTATCTTTACCACGATATACGGCTAAATCCTTCCCAAGAATTGTCACAGCTTTGACATCACCTACCAGTAAAGATTGAGAAGGTAACACCCAATACCAACCTTCAACAAAACTGGCTGATTGGTTGAAGATTTTAGGTTTACGAACTGAGTTGAAATTATCTATATTGGTGTTCATTTTTAGGGTTTCACTTGCAGTGAAGCGGTTAATCTATTCCTATCATGAACAACTCAGAAAAACAGTTATCTTCAGTACCGTCTTAACTATGATTTGTGTGATTAGTTTGATTGAGATGATTAATTAATTGGTAAAGATTACTTTTAATTTTTACTTAACTCCTGGTTGAAAGTTACGCAATCTTAAAGCATTACTGACTACAGAAACTGAAGAAAATGCCATTGCTGCACCGGCAATAATCGGGTTAAGTAACCAACCAAAGAAGGGATAGAGAATACCCGCAGCAATGGGAATACCAATGATATTATAAATAAAAGCAAAGAAGAGATTTTGGCGGATATTGTTGATAGTGGCGCGACTGAGTTGAATGGCTGTCACTATGGCTTGTAAATCTCCAGAAATTAAAGTAATATCACTAGCAGCGATCGCCACATCTGTTCCTGTCCCGATGGCAATTCCCACATCAGCTTGTGCTAATGCCGGCGCATCATTAATTCCATCTCCTACCATAGCCACAATTTGAAATTTATTCCCTACTTTTCTTTGCTGTAATGATTTAATCATCGCGGCTTTTTGGTCTGGACGCACTTGGGCAAAAACTTGATTGATACCAACTTGATCAGCAATTGTTTGGGCAGTTTTTTGATTATCACCTGTTAACATTACCACTTCTAACCCTAATTTTTGCAGGGCTTTAACTGCTGTTAATGATGAAGGTTTAAGGGCATCAGCAATAGCCATAATTGCTTCTAAATTACCATTTACTGCTAACCAAATTACTGTTTTTCCTTCACCTTCCCAATGGCTTTGATGGGGTTTTAAAATATCTGTATCAATTCCTAATTCTGTGAACCAGCGTTGTGTGCCAACTTGTACTAAGTTATCATATACAATTCCTTGAACACCACTACCAACAATAGCTAAAAAATTCTTGACATCAGCTAAACTCACAGCTTGACTTATCGTATATTTCACCACTGCTTCCCCTAAAGGATGTTCAGAATTTTGTTCTACACTGGCAGCTAATTTTAATAACTGAAGTTCATTCCCATCTGCTGTACCTTTAATAGTCACAAAATCTGTAACTGTGGGTTTACCTTGAGTTAAAGTTCCAGTTTTATCGAGAACAATAGTATTTATTTTATGTGCTAATTCTAAACTTTCAGCACTTTTAATTAAAATCCCATTTTCTGCACCTTTCCCAGTTCCTACCATCACAGAAGTAGGAGTAGCTAAACCCAAAGCGCAGGGACAAGCAATAATTAAAACTCCCACCATTGTCATCATTGCTAAAGTGAAATTACCTGTAATACTAAACCAGATGATAAAAGTAAAAATTGCGATCGCAATTACAGATGGCACAAACCACCCAGTTACTTGATCTGCTAACCTTTGAATTGGTGCTTTTGAACCTTGTGCTTCTTGGACTAACTTGACAATTTGCGCTAAAAAAGTATCCTTACCCACCCGCGTTGCCTTAAACTTAAAACTACCAGTTTTATTAATTGTTGCCCCAATTACCTCATCGCCTAGTTGTTTTCTCACGGCTACACTTTCACCAGTCACCATTGCCTCATCTACGGTAGAATTACCATCAACTACCTTCCCATCTACAGGAATTTTTTCACCAGGACGGACTAAAATTAGATCATTAACTATCACTTCATTAATGGGAATATCCATTTCCAAACCATCTCGCATTACCCTAGCTGTTTTTGCTTGCATTCCCATCAATTTGTGAATAGCTTCCGAAGTTTTTCCCCTAGCACGATGTTCTAAAAATCGTCCTAACAAAATCAAAGTTACAACCATCGCTGCAACTTCATAATAAACATGAATTTCTAAGCCTTGGGAAATAAGTAAATCAGGAAAAAGCGTCACGAATAAAGAATAGAAGTAAGCCGTACCCGTTCCCAAAGCAATCAAAGTATCCATTGTCGCAGTGCGGCGTTTTAAAGACTTCCAAGCATTACGGAAAAAAGATCCCCCACACCAAAATTCAACAGGTGTTGCTAATGCTAATTGCAACCAAGGATGATGAAGAAATTTAGGAACAAAAGGTAAATGTAATCCCGTCATCATCGGTAAAGAACCAAAAAACAGAATAATACTAATGACAACCCCAGTTCTTAACTTGAGAATAAGTTCCTGTTCTGCTGCTAATTTACTCGCTGTTGCTGCTGTATCTTCACCTTCTACATCTAACTGAAAGGATGAATAACCAGCATCTGCGATCGCAGCTTGAATTTCTGCTATATTTGTTTGTTGAGGTTCATAACTAATAGTTACCTGTTCTGCACCAAAATTAACATGACAATCAATAATTCCAGCAACGGCTAAAATTGCCCGTTCAACATTATTAGCGCAAGCAGCGCAACTCATACCTTTAAGTTTAAGACTCAGAGTATTCATATCACCTCTTGTAATTATCCTTCAGATCCCCGACTTCTTTATCCTTCAGATCCCCGACTTCTCAAAGAAGTCGGGGATCTATATGTCTATACTTTACCTATTGGTGTAATATATCATTTTAATAAGTTTCTTGACTTCCAACTAACTTACATTTCAGATTTTGGGTATAGAAATATATGTTACAAGTTATTTATTCTGACGAATTTTTAGATCACAAAACGGGAATCTACCACCCAGAAAAACCTGAACGGTTGACAGCAATAGTCAATGCTTTAAAAGCTGCAAATTTTGCCGAAGAAATCACATGGAAAATACCTACACCAGTTCTATTAAAACCATCTTTAATGTCCTGGATAGAAAAGGTTCATCCTACAACCTATATTAACAAAGTAAAAGATATCGCTGCCTCCGGTGGAGGTTATTTAGACGGGGATACTCCCATTTCTCCCCGCAGTTATGATGTGGCGTTATTGGCGGTTAGTGCTTGGTTAGATGGAGTTGATACAGTTCTTAATACAGCAGAAAAATCTTTTATATTAGCGCGTCCACCCGGACATCATGCAGTAAGTGACACAGGTATGGGATTTTGTTTATTTTCTAACGCCGCCATAGCAGCTTTTTATGCTTTGCAACAACCTGGAGTTAAGCGCGTTGCTATTCTAGATTGGGACGTACATCACGGAAACGGGACAGAAGCAATAGTAGAAACTCACTCAGAAATTGCTTATATTTCTCTCCACCAATATCCAGCTTATCCCGGTACAGGGAAAGCTTCTCAACAAGGTTCACATCATAATGTGTTAAATTTACCTGTCCCTCCTGGTAGTGATATTACTGTCTATCAACCCCTGTGGGAAAGGAAAATTCTCCCGTTTTTAAGCAATTTTCAGCCAGATTTATTGATTGTGAGCGCTGGTTATGATGCTAATGCCAATGATCCTTTAGCCGGTGTGAATTTGCAACCAGAAGATTTTGGTTTATTTACAGAATACTGTTTAGGTATAACCAAAAAAATTATGTTTGGTTTAGAAGGTGGTTATGATTTACCAAGTCTGGCTGAATCAGTAATTGCTACTATTCAAACTTGTATAAATTAGTTTCTTTTTGGAATTTATCTTCCAAAAAATAAATTACCCAGATAAACGTTAGCGAAGCGTGGCGTTAGCCGTACTAATCCAGACACAGAGGACACGGAGCAATGAGAGTT
This sequence comes from Anabaena sp. AL93, assembly GCF_001672085.1. Classification (NCBI taxonomy): domain Bacteria; kingdom Bacillati; phylum Cyanobacteriota; class Cyanophyceae; order Nostocales; family Nostocaceae; genus Anabaena; species Anabaena sp. AL93. The sequence continues at coordinate 7,773 of NZ_LJOU01000125.1, forward strand.
TGATAGATTTTTTGCGTTAAGTGGTTGAGTGTTTTTATTTGGAAGTCCTCAAAACTCTTGAGATGCTTCGTTTCGTTTCGCTATGGCTAACGCCACGCTCCGCGAACGCTACACTCAGCATGACAAAACAGGATCATTTATTTTGTGGCTTACTCTAATAAAACTTTGTCATCATGTCATGAAAGAGCTAAAGTTTTGTTAAGATACAATTACTGGGAATTCAGCCACCTGGCTGTGAAGAAAAATTAGATAGTACCAGTAGCTGTATACAGTTCAGAAGGTGAACAAATGACCACCTATATTTTTTTTGACCAAGCCCTCAAGATGCTTACCATTGCCTTTTTAGCAGCACCAATCATGCTAATCGCCGCTTCGAGTATAGGGTTAGCAGTGATTGAAACCATTGAAAAAACAGGAGACAGTTAAAACCACGCTTCAAAGTAGGGACAGGGCTTAAAAAGTTTAATTTTAACAGTATATCCGAAATTTTATCTACAACCTGCCCCTACCATAGACATATCACTGAACTTCTAACCCTATAAAACGCTGAAATGGTTAATCAGTCATATTTTTAATTTAAATCTGGAGATTATTTAACCAATTTTGTAAATCCTCTACTGTAGATAAATCAAAGATTGATTCTCCTAAAAATTCAATAATTTCTACATTTAAGAGCCTCTGTGATAGCATTCCCAGTCTCTGACTGGGAACGAGATATAGTATGGGTTTGAGCTTAGATAGAAACTAAGCGACGTAAGGATTCAGCCCGACGTTTAGCAACGATGTTATTGGGTGCTAATTTTAGTGTTGCTTCATACATTTCTAAGGCTTGAGCATTCAATTTTTTCTTTTCGTAAGCGTGTCCGAGATTATTTAAAGCTGATACATAGTCTGGGTTCAATTTTATGGCTTCTTTGTACTGACGAATTGCTAAGTCATATTGCTCTTGAGCAAAGTAAACATATCCCAATCCGTTATAAATAGGAGCAATGGATTCTTCTCCTTCTTCTTCGGCTGCTTTGAGAGATTTTTGAAATAGGGGTATGGCTTGACTAAATACTTTTTTTTCTGAGTAGATACTAGCTAATTCATAATATTCTTGAGCCGTACCTTTTTCTTTTGTTAATTTGTTTTTTAACTTGTTCAAGGAGCTTTCAAGTTTTCGGGTTTTGAATACTTGACGAAAAACACTCACCCCAGCAAATGCAAGTAAACCAACAAAAAGTGACAGATAAATGATGACTAAATTGCTATCCATTTTCTACAAATACAAATTATTAAAATACTCTATCTATTATCAGTTATTAGGTTGTGTATTTCTCACTAAATTACTACAATCCCCAGTATTCTATCCGTTCTTTTAGCCAACCTGTAACTGTATAACGAGCGATCGCTTCATTCACGTTACGTCTTAACTCATCATACTGTAATCCTTTTGGCATCACTACAGATAGCGGCTCTGCTGATAATTTAGTTGCCAGTATGCGATATTGAGGATGTGCTTGCACCCAACCACTAAGAATACTAAGATCCGCCGCAAAACCATCTACCTGATTACTTTCTATTTTCTCCCACCCTTGAGCATAGGAATCTACACTGACCAACTCAGCAGATGGTGTAAAATACTTTAAGTATCCAATTGTGCTGGAGTGGTTGAGAATAGCTATTTTCCGTTTACTTACATCTTCTAATGTTTGAATTGCTGTATTTTTTGTAACTATTCCTGCGCCGTCATAATAGTAAGGAACACTGAAGCTAACGATGCGAGAACGTGATTCTGTGGCTGTGACTCCAGCGATCGCTAAATCAACTTGCTGATTAAATACTAATGGTAAGCGATCGCTATTGGCTACCGGTTGCAATTTCACAGCATCAGCTTTACCCAACAAATCACTGGCCAAACGTTTGGCTAAATCAATCTCTAACCCTTGTAAATTGCCCTTGTCATCTCTGAATCCCAAAGGACGAAGATTATCCTTAACTGCCATATTTAAATAGCCTCGCTGCTGAATTTCCGCCATTGTTGCGGCAGATGCAGTTAAATTTCCACTGGGAAAAGACAGCCAAAAAATCAAAGATAGGGTAGCGGATAATACCAGATGTAACTTATTCATAATCGCTCTGCGTTTTACTCCAATTAAAAATGCCAAAAAGTTTCTTGATTTTTAATTTTCAATTCTCCGAAGTGCCATCTGTTACATCCGTTATTCATCCGTTGCCACCTTTATCCGTTAACCGAGTTAGCGAGTTCCGCAATTTTAGCGAAGCTTGCAGGATCAAGAATTGCCAATTGTGCCAGCATTTTGCGGTTTAGTTCCACATTGGCTTTCTTCAAATTACCAATCAAACGGCTATAGCTTAAACCGTGTTGTCTAGAAGCTGCGTTAATCCGTGCTATCCACAGACGGCGAAAATCACGCTTCTTCTTCTTGCGATCGCGGTAAGCACTGCGAAGCGCCTTCATTACTTGTTGGTTAGCGGTTCTAAACAAAGTTGAGTGAGAACCACGGAAACCTTTAGCTAGTTTGAGAATTTTATTGCGGCGTTTACGAGCTACATTACCGCGTTTTACCCGAGTCATATCTTATTACCTGTGTCTTTTACAAATATGGAAGCATTAAGCGTACGTTAGGTTCGTCCCGTTCATGAACAATTGCCATCTTGGACATATTGCTCTTTTTGCTAGAGGATTTATGCTCTAACAAGTGGTTTTTGAACGGTTTACGGCGGACGATTTTACCGGTACCGGTGACGCGGAATCTCTTCGCCGCAGCCTTGCGAGTCTTTAATTTAGGCATGGGATGGCTTTAATTCAACACAATCTACTATTATATATGAGAAAATGCAAATTGTATGCCCCCTTGGCAAGATCGGCAAGGATTCCCAGGACACAGCCATTATATTCAAAAGATTTTACCTCAAGACTTGACAAGGCGAAAATTTTAGTTTACACTAATGTTAGGAGTGGAAATCTGTCCGCGCATATATAGTAAACTTTTGGATCGTCTGAATCAGGATTTCCAGGATTAAAGGATTTACAGGATGGTAATTTTTAGATGGTTTGTTGGTGATGAAAGTTGTATTTGTCTGATAGCGTAGCGTGGCGTTAGCCATATCAGGATATCCAGGATTAAAGGATTTACAGGATGGTAATTTTTAGATGGTTTGTTGGTGATGAAAGTTGTATTTGTCAGAATCAGGATAACCAGGATTAAAGGATTAACAGGATGGTAATTTATAGATGGTTTAAATTATTCAAAAATAATCATTCAAAAACATCCTGAAAAATCACCAACTCTCCACCAAAAATCATCCAATCACATCCTGTAAATCCTCAAATCCTGAAAATCCTGATATGGCTACGCCACGCTTCGCTATCAGACAAATAAAAATCACCAACTCCCCACCAAAAATCATCCAATCACATCCTGTAAATCCTCAAATCCTGAAAATCCTGATATGGCTACGCCACGCTTCGCTATCAGACAAATAAAAATCCCCAACTCTCCACCAAAAATCATCCAATAACATCCTGAAAATCCTCAAATCCTGGAAATCCTGATTCTGACAATTAAAAATCACCAAATCCCCACCAAAAATCATCCAATCACATCCTGAAAATCCTCAAATCCTGGAAATCCTGATATGGCTACGCCACGCTTCGCTATCAGACAAATAAAAATCACCAAATCCCCACCAAACAATCATCCAATCACATCCTGTAAATCCTCAAATCCTGAAAATCCTGATATGGCTACGCCACGCTTCGCTATCAGACAAATAAAAATCACCAACTCCCCACCAAAAATCATCCAATCACATCCTGTAAATCCTCAAATCCTGAAAATCCTGATATGGCTACGCCACGCTTCGCTATCAGACAAATAAAAATCACCAACTCCCCACCAAAAATCATCCAACAACATCCTGTAAATCCTCAAATCCTGTAAATCCTGATATGGCTACGCCACGCTTCGCTATCAGACAAATAAAAATCACCAACTCCCCACCAAAAATCATCCAATAACATCCTGTAAATCCTCAAATCCTGGAAATCCTGATATGGCTACGCCACGCTTCGCTATCAGACAAATAAAAATCACCAAATCCCCACCAAACAATCATCCAATCACATCCTGTAAATCCTCAAATCCTGAAAATCCTGATATGGCTACGCCACACTTCGCTATCAGACAAATAAAAATCACCAACTCCCCACCAAAAATCATCCAATCACATCCTGTAAATCCTCAAATCCTGAAAATCCTGATTCTGACAATTACGTTTATAATGAAAATTATCAGTTATAGGAAATAGCAATGAATATTACCCTAAAACCAGAACAAGAACAGTTTATTCAAAACCAGTTAGCTCAAGGGAGATTTCCTAATGCTGAAGCCGTTATTAATCAAGCTCTACAACTTTTACAAGAAAAACAAGGAGAATATGAAGACTGGGTAGAAGACGTGAGAGTTAAAGTTAATGAAGCCGCAGCAGAATTAGAACGAGGGGAAGGAGTTCCTTTAGAAACAGTTGTTGAACAGATACAGGCAAAATTTCGTCATGCGCGTGAGGAGAAAAAATGAATCAATGCTTGATTTCACCTCTAGCAATTCGAGATTTAGATAGCATTTCTGAATATTTTTTAAACAGAAATATTGAAACTGGAGAAATGCTTTTTCAAGATTTCACAAAAAAGTGTGAAAAATTACTGCTATTTCCTCAAATGGGACGCAGTTACGAATATATAAGACAGGGAATGCGTGGACTTCCTTTAAATGGTTACATCATTTTTTATCAATTGGTTGATAATAATGTGGAAATTCTCAGAATTGTAAATGGTCGTCAAGATTTAGAAGCGTTATTCGCAGAATAGATAGTTTATTAACTGAGAATTTTGATCATCACACAAATAATATGCAAAAAGTTCCCACATCACAAAAATCCTCACATCCAAAAAACCTCAACACCAACCAACATCCTGTAAATCCTGAAATCCTGGAAATCCTGATTCAGACAAATAAAAATCTCCAACTCCCCACCAAAAATCATCCAATAACATCCTGAAAATCCTCAAATCCTGGAAATCCTGATATGGCTACGCCACGCTTCGCTATCAGACAAATAAAAATCACTAACTCCCCACCAAAAATCATTCAATAACATCCTGTAAATCCTCAAATCCTGGAAATCCTGATTCTGACAATTAAATAAACTTACTTGTCTATCTCAGATTCTAACCATGTTTTCAAGTCATTAATATCTGTAAAATCTAATAATGCTTCTCCCAGCTTTTCCAGTTGTTCTATGTTCAAACTGTTGATATTTTCGATGTAAATATCTTTCAATTTTCCAAATATTTTTGATAACTGGCGTATTAATAAAATCATCTCACCATTCTGCCTACCTTCTTCTCTACCTTCTTCTCTACCTTCCTGTCTACCTTCCTGCTTTGCTTCTTGATATACCCTTGTTTGCTTAATATCACTCACTAAAAACATTGCTTCTATCTCCTGACGGCTTAATTGTGAAAATTTGGACAATAAAACAGTCTCCAACAATTCTATAATACCTTGTTTTTCTCTGTCATTCTCAACTTCTGTCTTAGTTCTGTCCAAGAGAGTTTTAACTAATTCCGGTGCTTGTACTTCCTTGCTGACAATTAACTCAATTAACCCCATACCAATTGAACCCGGTGGTAATTCATCTAAATAAATTCGTTTAA
>NZ_LJOU01000126.1:0-13443 GCF_001672085.1 Anabaena sp. AL93
AAGTAATTTTATATTACTTATTCATCCCATAAAAATCTGGTTAAGTTAAGGATTTATCGCCCTAATTCCTCTATTTTTTCAGAGGAATTAGGATTACCGATAAAAAAACAAGCTTAACTGCTTTTCGCAAAGCATCAATTGACTGATGATTAATCTAGGAGGAAAGAAATCATGGCTAGTATCAAACTTTCTCAATTACAAGGTAACGGTTCTGAATTGTTCCAAGATTCCGAAAGCTTTTTAAACGAAATGAATGATGTAGATACCATTTCTATTCAAGGTGGTAGCGGTTCTGGAATTCATGATTTAGTATACTACAGTATTAAAGGTCAGGAGTTTATTTTGTTAGGCTTTGCTATTGATAACGTTGTATCTCTGGCTAAATCATTTAGCCACAGCAATCACTATAGTCATTAAAATACCTGAGATGAATAAGCAATATGAAATTACTTATTCATCCCATAAAAATCTGGTTCAGTTAAGAATTTATCACCCTAATTCCTCTATTTTTTAGGGGAATTAGGATTACTGATAAAAAAACAAGCTTAACTGACTTTCGCAGAATATCAATTGACTGATGATTAATCTAGGAGGAAAGAAATCATGGCTAGTATCAAACTTTCTCAATTACAAGCTAACGGTTCTGAATTGTTCCAAGATTCCGAAAGCTTTTTAAACGAAATGAATGATGTAGATACCATTTCTATTCAAGGTGGTAGCGGTTCTGGAATTCATGATTTAGTATACTACAGTATTAAAGGTCAGGAGTTTATTTTGTTAGGCTTTGCTATTGATAACGTTGTATCTCTGGCTAAATCATTTAGCCACAGCAATCACTATAGTCATTAAAATACCTGAGATGAATAAGCAATATGAAATTACTTATTCATCATATAAAAATCTGGTTAATTTAAGATTTTATCATCCTAATTTCCATTAAATAACAGGGGATAAGGATCTTAGATAACTGACGAAACCAGATTAAATAATCAATTAATATCTGGTGTTTGCTTACACTTTACGGCTATGACAATTTTATAATTAGTGGGTATTAAGCAAATGGCAAGAATTACAATTTCCGATCTAAACACAACCCAAGAAAAATTATTAATTCATGAAATTAGTAGTATAGAATCTGTTTCTATAGTTGGGGGAAATAGGGGTAATTTTCATGAATTAGTCAAGTTCGGAATTAAGTCTATGGAGTTCATTCTATTAGCCTATGCTATAGATTCTATTTCCTATTTAGGAAGTTCATTTAATAGCAATTATTAAACCTGATTGTCTATGAAATCAGCCTATATTTTGTTAATTCGCCAACCCATTGTTAACTAATCTTTCATGTAAAGCTATGCCACTTCTCATAAGTTCTACCAACGTTTTTGACTACTTGGTTAATCGGGGAATTTGTCCCCCACAAGATGAATCATTAAGCAAAATTGAGTTAAAACCAGCTAAAAACTTTAATTTATTAGTCAGTTTACCACAGGAACGTCAAATCTTAGTTAAGCAAGAGCGTCATGATCGAGATGGTAAGACTTTAGGTGAATTTAAAGAAGAATGGAGAATTCATGATTTTTGTCAAAAATTCCCAGAAATAAATCACTTACGTTCATATTTATCAGAAGCAATTCATTTTGATTTAGAAAACTCCATTATGGTGTTTAACTATCTAAATGAATATCAAGATTTGGCAGAATTTTATGCCAAAGATCAGGTATTTTCTCCTGAAATTGCTCAGTTACTTGGTACGATGCTGGCAAAAGTTCATCGTTCAACGATAGAAAATAAAAATTATCAAAAGTTCTTTAAAAATTCTCTAGAGGGTGCAAATTTGAGCAAAGGATTAGATAGAATTACACCACAAATATTCGGTAATCTTCCTGCTGATGGATTGAAATTTTTTGCTCTCTATCAACGTTACGATAATTTAGGAAAAGCAATTGCAGAATTAAATCAGGCTTTTATGCCTTGTTGTCTAACTCATAATGATCTCAAACTTAATAATATTCTTTTATCTTTGAATTGGGAAACAGAAATTGAAGAGAAATTACCTGGAAATAAAAATATTCTCAGACTGATTGATTGGGAAAGAGGTGATTGGGGAGATCCTGCTAATGATTTAGGAACAATAATCGCCAGTTATCTGCAAATTTGGTTATATAGCATAATCGCTAGTAAAACTATACCTATTGAAGAATGTTTGCGTTTAGCGGCTATTCCGTTATCAATGATTCAACCTTCTTTATCAGCATTAGTTACTGGTTATTTAGCTAACTTTCCAGAAATTTTAGAAGTTCGTCCAAACTTCTTGCCATTAGTGATGCAGTTTAGCGGTTTAGCCTTAATTAGAGCTATTCAAGCTAAACTGCAATATGAGAAAACTTTCGGTAATTCAGGTATCTGTATTCTTCAAGTTGCTAAGAGTTTATTATGTCGTCCCCAAGCATCTATTTCCACAATTTTAGGAATGGAATTTTCAGAAATAATCTCTAAAAATTTATCTCTTGCTTAAATAAGGAAACCCTATATGCAAGTATTAGATTCTCTAGATAGTCAACTTTTTCAACTACCACAGGAATTACAAACATCTCTGCAAAATATTGCTAATTATCTGGAAATTGAATCATTTTATGCTATTAAGCACCCAGAATATAACTTATTAGCATTACCAGAATCAGTTATTTCTCGCTTTCAAAATTTACCATTGGATATTCAAAATAAACATTTAAGTATCCAATTACGTAATTTTCTCTACAGTGCTTATTATAATGGTTCTTGGCATGACTCTAGCAATGCCGATTCCCAGGATAATAATTTAAGTAATAATAGCTTATTTGGCATAGATTTAGCTTTCTATGAACGACTACATACAAGTAATAAAGGCACAGGCTATTGGAGTAAAAATTGGCTGGTAGTTAATGAAGAAACTGATGGATCTTTGGCGGTTCATAAAAATGGTTTGACTTTGCATATTGAGCGTGATTTATATTTATCACAGATTGATAAATATGCTACTCTTGGTAACTTAGTGTCCATCAAAATGCCTAAAAATCTAGTTCAAAATGGATTTTATATGGCAGTGTCTAATCTAGGAACTCAAGACAATCAAGATATTGTCAGAATCTACTTTAATGTATCACCAGAAGGAGCAGCATCAGTGATGGATAATGTGACTAGAGAGTTCAATAATATGCAAGTTGCGTTCTCTTTTAAAGCTCTATATAATCCTGATGAATATAAACGTTATGATTCAGCAGTGCTTTATTTCAGTAAGCATCACTATAAAACTATTCATCCTATACTGCAAAAGATATATTTAGAAAATCGAGACAGTTTTTCTCAAGAAGTACCTTTGTTTACTAAGCCACTGGCACCGGGATTAAGTTGTGCTGAAGAACCAGAAGATAAATTTGGTGAAAAGGAAAGTTTTGGTACTAATCGTTGTCAAATGATTGCTAATGGTTTAATTGCTGCTTGGCAAGGGGGGAATAATCATCCTGAAAGTCGTATGAAAGCTATTTTTGAACAATTTGCATTACACAAAATTAAGCTAGAATATCCTTATCTTAATGCCCACTCAGAAGATATTTATACTCCCTTGAATTACTAAGATCCAAGATCCCCGACTTCTCTAAGAAGTCGGGGATCTAAAATTTTAACTAGCTTCACTAAATATTTCTATTGGGGAAGGAGGAGAATTTATTTGATCTCCTAATGTGGCGACAATTTCTAATTTATTAATTTGCTCTTTTAACCAATTAGTAAATAAATCTCCGAGAATAGCTACGCGCATTTGTTCATTCAATTCGGGGGCAATGATTTCTTCAACTATAATGATATGGACTCCTTTGGGTGTAACGACTGGTTTAATAATTTCTGGGGGATTAGCTGCAAAAACTGCGGCAGCAATTTCTGGTCGAAAATCACTGCGTTTGCGGATACCTTGATATCCTCCAGCGCGACGAATTTCGGGATTTTCGATATATTGACGAGCCACTTCTTGAAAACTAATTTCTCCTTCTTGGAGGGCATAAAATATTTCTAAAGCTAGATCTTCATCATCTAATATGACTTCATAGGTGACTACTCCGCTATAATCAAGTTGGTGAGCATAAAAGAATGGTTCAACTTTCTCGGCAAATAAATGATGAGCTAATTTTGCCGATAGGAGATTAATGTTGGCGATTTCTTCAAAGTTATCTAAGGTAAGATGATGTTTTTGTAACCATTCCCAGGTGTCTTCTGCTTTAATCAGGTTGTTAACTAATCGTAAACTATCTGCGGTTTGTTGTAATTCTGCTATTTCGATGGTAATGCCTTCTTTTTGGGCAGTTTCTGTAATAATTGTTCTGGTGGCGATCGCTTCTAATAAACTAGGAATTTGACAAGATATTTTGAGGTGATAAATAATATCTTCTTTGGATATTTTTACAATATTGGACATAATTTAATCTCCTGAATTTACTGAATTTATTAAAAATTCTTTTTTCTTGCTTAAATAAGTTATTAGCGTATCTATCATATTTACCTAATATGTTATTTTTTTATCTCTATCTAATGATACTTTTAATATTTTTGATAATTTATAGCCACAAAACAAGATCCCCGACTTCTTAAAGAAGTCGGGGATCTAAATTTTTAACCGAGAGAAACAGTTAAACTTCCAGGTTTAGCTAAATCACCAGTTAACACCACACCCCGATTATTAGTGTGTAAATGACGGAGAATTTTGTAAATTGCTTCCACTTCTTCAGCAGCGCCGGACATATCTGCAAGTTCAGAAATAGAAAGTGCTTTTTTCTGGGTTTGCAACACTTCTAAAACTCGTTTTTGTAAATCCAGAATCACAGCAGCGGCTTTTTTACCAGCTTCCACACCTGGTTGATGATAAGCATTGACATTTACTAAACTGGCATATAAACCTACAGCCCGTTCATACAATGCAATTAACGCGCCAACTGTGCGAGCATTAACTTGAGGAATGCTGACTGTAATCGAATCGCGGTGATTCTCATACAATGCTTGACGAGTTCCCAACAAGAAACCACAGAGATAATCACCAGTAGTCACACCAGGATCAACTTCTACGGATTTTCCTTGACGATCTTCCAAAACTTCAATCAAGGTTGCAAAGAAGTTGGGGACACCTTCGCGCAATTGTTGCACATAAGCGTGTTGATCGGTTGAACCTTTGTTACCATAAACTGCAATCCCTTGAAATACAGTTTTCCCATCTAAATCTTTTTCTTTACCCAAAGATTCCATGATCAGTTGTTGCAAATAGCGACTAAATAGCAACAGGCTGTCTTTGTAAGGGAGGACTACCATATCTTTTTCACCTTTGCCATTTCCAGAGAAATACCAAGCAAGGGCTAATAAAGCGGCTGGGTTGTTTTTGAGATTGGGGACGCGGGTGGCATCATCCATTTCTTTTGCACCATCTAGCATGGCACGGATATCAATGCCCTGTAATGCCGCAGGTACTAGCCCTACAGCGGACATTTCTGAGGTACGTCCACCTACCCAATCGTACATGGAAAACCGGGCTAACCAATTTTCAGCTTTGGCGACTTGATCCAGGTTGCTATCTTGTCCGGTAATAGCGACTGCATATTTAGCAAAGTCTAATTTTTTGGCTGTGTAGGCTTGTTTAACCTCAATCATGCCGTTGCGAGGTTCGGGTGTGCCTCCAGATTTGGAAATGACTAATACCAAAGTTGTGGCTAGTTTATCGCCAAGTTGGGCAAGAACCCGATCAATTCCGGTGGGGTCGGAATTGTCTATAAAGTGAATTTGTAGGGGTGGTAGGTCGGGGGATAGGGCTTGGGTGACAAATTGGGGACCCAAGGCTGAACCACCAATACCAATGGAAATGATATCTGTAAAGCGGCATTCCTTGGGGGGATGAATTGCCCCGGTGTGTACCTGGTCGGCAAAAGCTTCGATTTGTTCTAAGGTTTGAACTATTTCTTGGGTGAGTTCGGGGGTGGGGGCTAAATCTGGATTCCGCAACCAGTAATGTCCTACCATGCGGTTTTCGTCGGGATTGGCGATCGCCCCTTTTTCTAATTCCACCATATCCGCAAACGCTTTGTCAAACTTAGGCTGCAATGATGCCACAAACCCATCATCAAACCGCATTCGACTAATATCTAGATATAGTCCTAATCCTGGATGAAAATACAACCAGTCCTGGTATCGTTGCCAAAGTACCCTAGAATCCATAGGGAAATCTCAAATAAAGTGTTGGTCAAACACAAGTTTAATGTATGCTTTTGGCGATCCCTGCTTTGTCTTATACAGTTTTTAATAGAATAACGGATATAGAGGGGTTTCAGTTTACATTGCGTTACATTAACGGCTGATAACTGACAACTCAAACATGACAAATGACAAGTAACTAAATTATGATCGAATACCTGATTTTTCTCGCTATTTCTACCGCCACCTTCGCCCTGTTCGGACTAGGACTCAATCTCCAATGGGGTTTTACCGGTTTAATTAACTTTGGTCATATTGCTTTCATGACTTTGGGTGCGTATACGACGGTTTTATTAAGTCTCAAGGGCGTACCGTTACTGCTATCGGCGGGAATCGGAGCAGTTGTTGCCGCAATGCTTGGTTTAGTAATTGGCTTTGCAACTTTGCGGTTACGCGAAGACTATCTTTCAATTGTCACCATTGGTACAGGTGAATTAATTCGATTAATAGTCAATAACCAAGATTTACCTGTAGGTAATACGTGGATATCGGGATCTTTCGGTGTGCAAAGTTATGTTATCCCTTTATCAACAACTCCCAATTTATTTTTCCGGTTGGTAATGATTGGAGTATTAACTTTATTAGCAGGAATCACATTATTTTCTCTATGGCGTTGGGTGCGAACTGCTCAAATTTCTGCAAGTAATAATATAGTTAGAAATAGTAGTATTCAACAAGAATTTACCTCTCGGTTAATAGTCGGAATTGCTTTAGGGTTATTAACTGCTGCAATTTATATTTCTGGTGTTATTGGACTGTATAATTATAATCCCAAAGCCGGGTTAATGTTGTTCATATTATTAATTTTAGCTTTTGTTTTTTGGCGGTTGGAAATTTTAGTGCGATCGCCTTGGGGAAGAGTGCTAAAATCTATTCGTGAAGATGAAGAAATTCCCAAAGCCTTAGGCAAAAACGTTTTTTCCTATAAACTACAATCATTAATGTTAGGTGGGGCAATTGCGGGGATTGCTGGAGCATTTTTTGCTTGGCAACTAGGCGCAATTTACCCCGATAACTTCCAACCCCAACTTACCTTTGATGCCTGGATTATGGTAATTTTAGGTGGTTCTGGCAACAATCTGGGAACTATTTTAGGTGCAGTCATTTTCTTTACCTATGATGCCCTCACTAGGGAATTTTTACCCAAAATTGTCCCTTTAGATGTAGAACGGATTGGTGCATTTCGGATCATGTTTATTGGGTTACTGTTAATGGTGTTGATGATTTGGAGACCTCAAGGTATTTTAGGGAAAAAGGAAGAACTGACTCTTGGTAAATAATTGGGAATTTATGATTATAAATATCAGCAGTTTTTAAGAGTTCAATTAAATGGCTTATAAACCTCGTCAAAGTGGAAAACTGGAGTTTTTCAAAGGGGAACAGGGAACAGAGAAGAGTATGGGACTTAGAGGATATTTTAAAAGTGGTATCCTGTAATTTTCATCATATTGTTACCCCCTTTTCTCCTTGTAAAGGGGGGTAACAAGAAAATCCAGTTCCCTCCCCTTTATAAGGGGAGGGTTAGGGAGGGGTAAAACATTTGATACAGCAATCATGACTTTTTAAACACCCTCTTAGGAATAAAACCCGATTAAGAAAAAATTACGGTTTTTATTGTTAAAATAGTTGATACAAGCCGTTTATGGGAGGAATAGCCATGATAGTTGCAACTGCTAACAAGATGACTTTTGAGGAATTTCTTAATTATGACGATGGGACAGATAATTTATATGAATTTGAGAACGGAGAATTAATTCCTATGCCTTCTGAAAGTGAGCTAAATTGTCGGATAGCGATGTTTTTAGTGGCCTATTTTCTGAAATTAGGTATTCCATATTATCGGTTAAGAATGAAAACAGAAATTGCTGTGAATAGTCGGCAGGTGGGAGTGCGTGTTCCTGATTTGGTGGTGTTTTCTGAAGAATTAGCTCAGGTAATGCAGGGGGCTACACGCTCCCTAATTTTAATGGATATGCCGCCGCCTCTGTTGGTGGTTGAGGTAGTGAGTCCAAATCAGGAAAATCGTGATTATCGTTATAAGCGTTCTGAGTATGCAGCGCGGGGAATTACTGAGTATTGGATTGTTGATCCAATTGGGCAAAAAGTGACGGTTTTAGAATGGGTGGAGGGTTTTTATGAGGAGCAGGTTTATAGGGAAGATGATATAATTTGTTCGCCTCTATTTAGTGATGTAAAGTTAACTGTAGCTGAGGTTTTACAGGGATGAAATTTGATGAACTCCGACAATTTTTATTTCATAACAATAATTAAAAACCAACAAAAAAACCTAAAAATGAAGTTGAGAAGAAAATTATAATGGTAAATAATATCGCATCACCCCAACTACCTCTTTTAGCTGCAACTGGACTTTCTAAAAATTTTGGCGGAATTAAAGCAGTTCAGGAAGCGAATATCGAAGTTATCAAAGGTAGCATTACTGGGTTAATTGGTCCCAATGGGGCTGGAAAAACTACTTTATTTAATTTACTCTCTAATTTTATTCGTCCCGATAAGGGTAGAGTGATTTTTGATGGTGAACCCATTCATCAATTACAACCATACCAAATTGCCCAACAGGGATTAGTGAGAACCTTTCAAGTTGCCCGGGTTTTATCGAAGTTATCAGTATTAGAAAATATGCTTTTGGGAGCGCAAAAACAAACCGGTGAGAACTTTTGGCAAGTGCAATTTCAACCCCACATTATTGCTAAAGAAGAAAAGCAACTAAAAGAACGAGCAATGTTTTTGTTAGAGTCAGTAGGCTTAGAAAAAAAAGCCGCTGATTATGCCGGTGGTTTATCTGGGGGACAGCGGAAACTTTTAGAAATCGGTCGGGCATTGATGACTAATCCTAAGTTAATATTGCTAGATGAACCTGCTGCTGGCGTAAATCCCAGATTAATTGATGACATATGCGATCGCATTTTAGCGTGGAATCGTCACGACGGTATGACATTTTTGATTATTGAACATAACATGGATGTAATTATGTCCTTATGTGATCGAGTTTGGGTATTAGCTGAAGGACAAAATCTAGCCGTTGGTAGTCCCACAGAAATCCAAAATAATACCAAAGTTTTAGAAGCATATTTAGGACAATGATATTATATTAGATATGCCCAAAAAAATTAGAGAACTGAAATATACAATTGTTATTCAATGGTCAAATGAAGATAAATGTTATGTAGTCTCATTACCAGATTTTACAGATATTATGCAGCCTTGTACTCATGGAGACACTTATGAAGAGGCTTTAAAAAATGCCCAAGAAGTTTTAGAAATGCTGATTTCATCTTATTTAGAAGACGGACAACCAATACCCGAACCGCAAATTATCGGCATTAATTAATTAGATCCCCGACTTCTTAAAGAAGTCGGGGATCTGAAAATACAGAATCCAAAATCCTATGACTCGTAACCTACAAGAAACTCATTTAAACCGCGCCCGTGCTAGTCTTAGACAAGCATTATCTTGGTATGGATATCTCCGTAAATCGGGACAAATGGCAGCAAATCCAGAATTAGCAAGTTTGCTAAAACCAGAAATAGAAACCTTAAATGCCACACTCAATAAATTAGATGCCAATGTTATCAGAATTGCCGCTTTTGGTTTAGTCAGTCGGGGAAAATCAGCAGTCTTAAACTCTTTATTAGGAGAAAAAATTCTGCAAACCGGACCCCTAAATGGTGTCACTCAATCGCCACGTTCTGTACCTTGGAAACCAGGAGATAAGGTATTAGTTGAATTAATTGATACTCCCGGTTTAGATGAAATTGCCGGAGATTCACGGGCGCAAATGGCACGAGACGTAGCGCGTCAAGCTGATTTAATCTTGTTTGTGGTTTCTGGGGATATTACGAGAACTGAATATCAGGGATTATTAGAATTACGTCAAGCACAAAAACCTTTAATTTTGGTATTTAATAAAATTGATTTATATCCCGATACAGATAAAAATGCAATTTATAAAAATCTTCAACAATTAGGGGCAGGAAATACCCAAAATCAGCCATTGTTACCCGATGAAATTGTCATGATATCGGCTGAACCTGCACCAATGGAAGTGAGAGTAGAATATGCAGATGGAAGCATCACCTCTGAATGGGAAACACCGCCACCGCAAGTAGATGAATTAAAGCAAACAATCTTAAATATATTAAATCGAGAAGGACGATCTCTTTTAGCTTTAAATGCACTCATTCAAGCTAGAGAATCCGAAGAAAATATCGCCCAAAAAACCGTTCATATCCGCGAAAAAGAAGCAGAAGATATAATTTGGAAGTTTAGCCAATATAAAGCCCTAGCCATTGGCTTAAATCCTATTGCTTTCTTAGATATAATAGGTGGTTTAATTACCGATTTAGCCTTAATTCGGGCATTAGCTAAATTGTATGGTTTACCCATGACTGGCTATGAAGCTAGTGAATTATTAAAAACAATTTTATTTAGTTCTGGTGGTTTATTATTAAGTGAAATTGGCAGCAGTTTTATATTAGGTTTAGGTAAAAGTGCCGCAGCCATAGCTAGTGGTGATAATCCCTTTAATATTACTACTTTTTTCGGGAGTGCCATTACCCAAGGTGGAATTGCTGGTTATGGTGCTTATACAGTCGGTAAAGCCGCCCAGTTATATCTAGAAAAAGGCTGTACCTGGGGTCAATTGGGCGCTAATACTGTCATTCAGGAAATTTTGTCACAAGTTGATAAAAACACTATTTTGTATCGCTTACAGCAAGAATTAGGCGGTACTTTTGGTGAGTTTTGAGAGATTGAATCTAAGGGGGTGTTTGAAAAGTTTTGAATGTATAAATTGACCCCTCTCCAAACCTCTCCCCGACGCGGGGAGAGGCTTTGAAAACCCCATTCCCTGGTAGGGAAGGGGGGCAGGGGGGTTAGGTTTTTGGAGATTATGGGTTTCATCTGATACTTTTCAAACAACCTCTAAGTAACCATCACAAACTTTATGATTTGGGATTTTTACCTCTTTTCCATGCTTTTGATGCTGGAAGTGTAGGTTCACAAGGCTTTTGTAAAATTTCAATAATGGTAGCAATAACTTGATTTATTTTTTCATCCCTTAATTTTCCGATATTCCTAATAACATTACTTTTGTCAACTGTTGCAATGATGTTAGGACGAATATAACAGGGACTTAAATTAAGTTTACCAAACATAAAATCCTGGTCTTCTAACTTAATTTCATATTCTCTACCTGGTTTACTGGTAATAGGATGTTTGAAAAGTGGTATTCCGTAATTTTCATCACATTGCTACCCCCCTTAGTCCCCCCTTGTAAAGGGGGGAAACAATAAAAATCCAGTTCCCTCCCCTTTACAAGGGGAGGGTTAGGGTGGGGTAAAAAATATTTGATACATCAACCATAACTTTTCAAACACCCTCTAATAGGACAGAGAATAATATTATTACTATCTGATTCTGCTATAATCAAGGCAGATCTTCTTTTAGTAGCAGATGCGTCAGAAAATGGAAAAGGTACAGAGATAACGTCACCTTTAGCAAATTTTTCCATAAGCATAAATTCTATAAATCCTTCCAAGCTTCGTCTTCTTCTGGTTCAAGCCAAACTTTATTGAGTGATGATTCACTTAACTCAAGAAAATCTTTTACTAAAATTTCCAAATCATCTACATTACTAACTTGCAAATTTTGAATCTTTTCAAGTGGTAGATTAGTTAGTTTAGCTACTAGAGATAAATCAATACCTTCTTGTAGCATATTGAGTGCAACTTGAGTTAAACCTTCTTGTAACCCTTGTTCCCAGGCTTCACGTAAAGATTGAGATTGAAGTGCTAATTCACGCATAATTATAAGTTACAGATACTCTGTTTAAATTATAACTAAAATACTTGGATTATTTAATAATTTAGCATTGCTAAAACTCCATTAGTGAATAATTAAGTCATGATTATACCATCATAGAATCAAAAAGTATATAAATTAACTAAAAATAATTATTTGAATTGTTAGTCTGAAAAAGAGTTTACCAATTATGAGTAATTCTCTTCATTAGCAATCCTTAAAATTCCTAATTAACCTTTATCTCCCTCAAAAAAGGTAACATTATTATGGTCTCCCTAAACGAAGTTATCAATGGTAAAAAACCCATTGAAGAAGCAATTCTTGAAGCCATTACAGAAGCGCGGACAACCTGTACAGAAAATGGCAATAATTCCGCTAATTGTGCAGTAGCATGGGATATTGTCGAAGAATTGCAAGCAGAAAAAGCCCATCAAAAGCAAGCAAAACACCGCAAAACAGCCCTAGAAACCTACTGTGAAATGTATCCAGATGCTTTGGAGTGTTTGATTTACGATCTTTGATTTAGATTGAGATCAAGAAGAATGTAGAGACGAGAATCCCTACCCATGGAACGTCTCTACATTGGTTTGAGATCACACATATTTAATTTTCACCAGATATTTAGTCAAGAGTAAAAGTAAGAGATTCAAGTACATATATAAAACCCCCTATTCCACAGCCCCCAACGCCTTCAAAGTTAATATTTCCGCCCGGCTTAACCCCTTCACCCCCTGAATCTTCAACCCTGCATATAACCTATGGTCAAAGGTAGCGATACATTCCCCAGACTGCACATCCCACAGTTTCACCGTATTATCAATACTACCACTAGCCAAGGTCAGACCATCTCCACTCCAGGCTACTGACCAAACCACACTGCTATGACCCTCTAGGGTTCGCACAGAGTCCCCAGACTGGACATTCCACAGTTTCACGGTGTTATCATAATTACCACTAGCCAAGGTCTGACTATCTCCACTCCAGGCTACTGACGTAACCCAATTGCTATGACCCTCTAGGGTTCGCACACAGTCCCCAGACTGGACATTCCACAGTTTCACGGTGTTATCATAACTACCACTAGCCAAGGTCAGACTATCTCCACTCCAGGCTACTGACGTAACCGAACGGCTATGACCCTCTAGGGTTCGCACACAGTCCCCAGACTGGACATTCCACAGTTTCACGGTGTTATCATAACTACCACTAGCCAAGGTCAGACTATCTCCACTCCAGGCTACTGACGTAACCCAATTGCTATGACCCTCTAGGGTTCGCACACAGTCCCCAGACTGGACATTCCACAGTTTCACGGTGTTATCAAGACTACCACTAGCCAAGGTCAGACTATCTCCACT
>NZ_LJOU01000204.1:0-1857 GCF_001672085.1 Anabaena sp. AL93
CAGCAATTCTCATTTTGAAAAAAATAAGATAAAATTCTCTTAATTTAAGTGTAAACCCTGTATTAAATTATTCTTTTTTAATAGATAATTATCATCCGACGCTGGAGATAGATAGGGTTTTAAAAATCTTTAAAAATCTAGACATGAAGAATTGATTTCAACTTACCAATCTAGCTGAAATTCTAAGCAAATTTATAGTTTTTTGAATAAATAACTTTCTCCTCCTCTTTCAATATATTGACATTTTTCAACCAGAATTTATTTTTTTAAATGGGACATATTCCCTGAGAATAAATGAGAAAAAATCCGACCAATCTTTAAACCAAATAAATTTTAATAGGCTACGCATATCATTAAAAAAAGAAGTTCGGGTTACTAATAACTCACGAACTTTCTGATAGGTATAATTAACTAAATCTAAAACAGTATGAAATAAAAAAGCTAATAAATTCAAAGACAATAATAACTCACACAAATGATTTTCTCCATGACCAAAGTTATGCTCTAAATTATAACCGTGATTTTTAAGAATGTTATTCCCTTCATTCTCAACTTTCCATCTGCTGCGTGCAGCCTTGACAATTTTTTCAACATTATTTTCAGTGATCTTATGATTAGTAATCCAATTATTTTGGTAGATGATTTTCTGTGTTTTTTCATTAATAACAGTTACTTCGCACCAATTAACTTCGAGACTGGAGTCTTCATCTTTTAAGGGAACTCTAGAAGCATAACGATAACGATAAATTAAATTTTTTCGTCCATCCCATTGTTTGGTTTCAACGGTTGCAACTTCTCCACTTTTTTCTAAGAAGTCTAGCCATTCATATACAGTTTTATGCGACGCTTCCAGACAAACAAAAATAAAATTATAACCTTGTTTTAGAGCTAGTTCACAAATAGGTTGGTGAGAGTACAAGTCGTCCCCTAAAAGAGTTGCAGCATAACCATACTTGTTTTGATGATTCTTATTTAACCATCTTTTAACCGCTGCATTTTCACAATCTTGTTTTTGATGCCCATCTTGCTTTTTAATAAATTCTGGTTCTAAATTAATTACTTGTTTTTGATTAGGAGAAACTACAATGGGTGTGACACAGCCATGAAAATAAGTTGTAGTTCCATTTCGATGATTACGACAATTACAATGAGGGCAACTAATTTTTTTAGATGAGAAATATTCTGTCCCATCTAAAGCGATTAAAATTTCTTCATCTAAATAGACAAACTTTTTCAAAACTCCATTTTTATTTAACCATTCATAGACTTCTTGAAAAGTCATAAAGATAGTAGCGGCTGGAACTGGATCTAACAAATTTCTTATTTGATTATCACAGGGGATTTTCTTAATTGAAAATAAACTTTCTGCGTTATCTTTTCCTTTATTGCTTTTCATTAATCTTTGATGCTCTAAAAAAGACGCTGACTGCGTAAAAAAGATTGAAAATGCTGCCATCACTGCGTCTTCTACCTGATATTTCGTATTATTTCCAGGTTTTCTTTCATCAGGTAAATCATGTAATTGTTGACGTAAAAATTGCATTAATTCAGGAATTTCTAGTGTCGCTGTCTTTGGAGTCATGTTTGAGTAATTTGATGCACTATCAGATTTTTAACTCACCGATTTTACATCATCTGACAACAATTATAAATTTTTATTTCCCTTGGATTCCCTATTCTAAAACCCGAACGATAAACTGGATTTTCCCCATTCGTTGTCAAGCAATCTCTCTAGTTTATTGAGTATTCATACTTATTTTTCAACCCGACTGTTTTTTTAGCCAGAGGCAATGGCTAAAAAATAGTTACTTTGTACTATATTTTGAATTCCAAAATCGGGGCTAATACTTTATTTTT
>NZ_LJOU01000205.1:0-1857 GCF_001672085.1 Anabaena sp. AL93
CCACCATTAACTGGCCTCAAAATCAAGAAGCCAATATTTCCGGGAATTGTCACAAAACACCTTTATTTCATAAATTAGCATCTAAAGGCTATCATCAAGAATCAAATAGTGAATCATCATTAAATCCCATTTGTCATACTTGTAAATTCAAAGCCAATTGTCAAGGTGTAGATTTTGAAGGTGATATATTAGATAAAATAGCTGGTGCAAGTTTTAGGAGAGATCGGCGTGAGGCACTGATGAAAGATAGAATCAGATGCCATATTGATTCATTACCATCAGAAATACCAGAAAAATCCCTAGCTTTTGTAGATGAATCTAGTCGTCAAATTAATCTAGTGGAAACTACAGAATTATCATTAACAGATTACCAAAAGACTTTAGGAGAAATTGCTAGACATTTACCAGAAGTTTGGAAACAAATCAAAGATTTTATCTCACCATTGGAGAAATATTTATCTTCCAAGCATAAAGAAAATTACTATGGTTATAATCATAATCAAGTCATGGATATATTGGGAGACATTGACCATAACATTATCCCCAATATCATTGAGTCTTTAAAAGTGCTATCACCTGATTTAGAAGATATCTTTCAAGCTGCTGATAGCGTATCCTTAGATGGCATTGACACAAGTGAAAGAAAGGGAATAAACCCCAAAACCTTGAAATATATTCGTTATACATTCGGTAAAGAAGCAAGTCAAGAATCCCATGAATTATTAGATAACCTAATAGTGAATTGGTTAACACCATTATTAGAAATCATTGCTAATATTAGTCCTGGGGCATTGAGGATTAAACATCACAAGCTAATCATTACCACAAAAAACACCAGACAACTAGAGGTACTAAGTAAATTCCAAAATGTGTTTTTACTGGATGCAACTGCTACCCGAAAAACAGTAGCTTTTGAATTAGGAATAGATGCCAGTGAGATATTAGTCATCTGTGAAAAATTACCTAACTACTCAAATCTAAAAGTGGTACAAATTACTGATTTAGGATTATGTGGTAAAGACAGAAGTAAATCAAAAGTTAAACAATTAGATGCCACAAAAGCAGCATTAGCATCTAATCATCAAAATTTAGGAGTCATTGACCACCTCAAACATAAACAAGATGGTGAAGGTTACTGGTTTAAGGATAATCGCGGTACTAATAAATACATGAATCACGATGCTTTATTTGCTATCGGTTCACCTTATCAGGATATAGGGGCTGTAGCAGCTAAATACGCAACTTTCACAGGGGATTATGACACTAGTAAAGATAATCCCCAATTTCAGGAGTATATAGAGCATTTAGTGAAAGCAGAGATTATTCAGATGGGAGGCAGACTCCGAGCCAACCGCCGCCCTGATGAAGCACTAACAATTTATTTAACTAGTGACGATGATCTTAGTTACCTACTAGATTATTACCCCGGTGCAACCTTAACTAAAACCACTGCTTTTGAGATTACACCAACAGCAGGTGATAGAGAACAGGTAAGCAGATATTATCTATTAGAAGCATTTAAGCAATGTATAGACACAGGAATTAAATGTACACAAAAAGCCGTTGCTAAAATAAGCAAATTATCACAGCCCTATATTTCTAAAATAGCTAGTAAATTTGGTGGGTTCAATGCCCTCAAAAAAATATTACTAGTCCTAATAGAAGCTCTATATAGGGGTAGTAATAATTTTTCTGACCTGTCAGACGATGAAAAATTCTTAGTCAATGACTATTTACCTCTAATCAAAGATAACCCGCCTCCAGAAGTTGTTCAGGAATTGCTAGAAGTAGCTAAAACTATTGGTTATCAGGCATTTAGCAGGATTACCAGGGAATTAGCACCGGATATTCTAGCGG
>NZ_LJOU01000127.1:0-13221 GCF_001672085.1 Anabaena sp. AL93
AAGCGGGAAGGTCATTTAGTTACCCGTGATGATGTCGCTGTTTTAAGTCCATACATGACTAGTCATATTAAGCGATTCGGCGATTATTTGATTGACTTGAATGCAATACCACAGTCATTAGATGAGATTAGTAATTTTAACTTGATTTAACTGAGTTCTATTTATTTCCACCAGAAAAGATATAGTTACCAGCTTCAACGATAAAATCCCGAAACTATATCTTAAGTCCAACTACAAAGCAAGTATATTTACAAATCTTTGCATCGTGTCCCATTTTGCGCGTATCCCGGCTAGACCCCCTTATGACTCTATCTCAAGCGCGTCAAATCGGTATGCCACTTACATAATTAGCAGTCAAAACATGGAATTTATTTTTATTTACGTCACTTGTAAAGACCGTGCCGAAGCCCTTAATGTAGGTAGAGCCGTAGTAGAAGCCCGTCTTGCTGCTTGTGCTAACATAATTGATGGTATGGACAGTATTTATTGGTGGCAAGGTGAATTGCAAGTAGAAAAAGAAGCTATTTTAATTATGAAATCGCGCTGTGATTTATTTGCGGAATTAACGGATAAAGTAAAATCAGTACACTCTTATCAAGTACCTTGTGTGGTGGCTTTACCAATTGAGGCAGGAAATGAGGATTATCTGAATTGGCTAATAGCAGAAACCAAGACTACAGATATCAATATTGAGAGGAAATAAGCGATCGCTTCGTTGACCATAGGCATCATCCTACCAACATCTACCAAATTTTTAGCAAACCATGATTCGCCATCTCAACATGACCGATACCGAATATCTAGTTATTACAATTATGTTATAATCATCAAATATAATTTAGGTCAGGGTTATGGATAGAAATCATTACGACAAGTTAAGTGGTGAAGAAAAACTAGCATTTTTAGAAAGTGCAATAGAACATTTAAGCATAGATGAAAAAGCCAATTTAGTTAAGAAATTATTACCTATCAAAGATGATAATAGTTTCACCATCACAATGAGAAATTCTCAGATTCATGCTAATACAGTTTACCAATTCAATCTTAACAGTAAAGATGAAATTGCAGATTTATGGGAAGCGATCGCTGACAGAATCAGAAATAATCTGTGAAGAGATAGGGGTAAAGACAAGATACCCGCAAAATTTAGCACGACGTAAAGTTTTGTAAAGTAGTCATGTATTTTATGTCTTTCCAACATTCAAACATTGCCTAGTTTGGCTCATTTTAGGCAATGTTATGAGAGCAATTGAGCGGAATAACAAGGGTTTTGTCCTTTCTTGATAAAAGTCTTCAACTTCCATTTTCGGCAATGTTTTACAAGATGGGATAAATAAGCGGGAAGCTTTTATAAGACTGAAAGCCTTACTCAGTGTGCTTTTTTAGTATATAGACACAGGCGATAACGTTGAATTTGTTACAAAACTTTACGTCGTGCTAAATTTTGCGCGAATCTTGTCTTTACCCCAAAGCAACTTATACCCCATCCATCTTGAAACCTATAGTTTTTTCTATGGCGAAAACTCAAGTTTTCAAGATGGATGGGGTATAGGGAAGTATTTACAACTACGCTTGAATATGATTATTATCTTAAGTGGTATATAAGTTGCTAAATCAAGCAATAAAGCGGGTGTTAATAAAAAGACCATTTGTGGTTAAATAACCTGAGCTTAGAGGGCTATAGGAAGACATTCTTCGGTCAAAGAGCGATCACCCGCCAAGTTATGAAAGAAACATCAATAATTCCATCTCATTCTCCCTTGTTTCTTGAAAGTAAAGCCATACAAAATTAGGAAATTCTCAAAATGTCTAAGTACAACTGTCATTATCCAGACTTAATTAGAGCCTGGAAAATGGTTGCTTTCACGGCTTTTGTATCGGTATTGATGATATTCTCAGCGCAACCTGTACAAGCAGCACCAGTCAAACGCATCTTTGAAAACCCTCCCCTGTTGGAACTCCACAAGCAGACCATCCCAACTACCAGAAGTCTGGCTAACCAAGATGAATTAGGAATTACCCCCTACAGTGGACCTAATAGCGTTTCCAAGCAGACCATCCCAACTACCAGAAGTCTGGCTAACCCTAAGACAAAGCTGGATGTCCCGGTTGAGTTCGATCTCAGCGTTAAGTATACTAGTGGCGAAATCTACAATCCGACAACAAATAAAAATGACCAAGTAAACTTGCGTAGCTATGTTGGCATTGGTACTAGTACGAAAACACCTTATGTCGGACCAACCATCGAGGTCAAACCAGGCAACACTGTGCAAATCAACCTAAAAAACGAACTACCGCAGAGTTTTAGTCCTCGTTGCCAAGACTTACGTCAGCCAGGTAATGAGAATGAGCCTAATTGCAACAACCACAACCGCACGAATTTGCATTCTCATGGTTTATGGATCAGTCCGACCGGCAATAGTGACAATGTGCTATCAGTCATTGATCCTACAGTTACCTTCCAATATGAATACAACATTCCCTCTGACCATCCTGCTGGCACATTTTGGTATCACCCCCATCTACATGGTTCAACGGCACTCCAAGTAGCAAGTGGTCTGTCCGGCGCTCTCATCGTGCGCGGCGATCGCCTGCCTAGCAAAAATGCTAACGGCGACATTGACATCTTGCTAAATAAAGCCGATATCAAAGAACAAATCCTACTTTTCCAGCAAATCCAATATGCCTGCCTGGACGAGAACAACAAGGTAAAGTGGGATTGTCAACCCACAGAGACTGGTGAAATCGAATCTTACAAAGGATTATTTAGCCCTAGCTCCTGGACTACATCTAAACGCTACACCAGCATCAACGGGCAGGTTCTGCCAACCTTCACAGCCGAGTCCGGTAAAATCGAGCGATGGCGGATGATTCATGGGGGTGTACGCAACACCATCAACCTAGAGTTTCGCAAGTTGGCAGATGGCGCACCTGATCTCGCCACGTATCTGAAAACTGGCGGAATTGACGGTTATAAAAAGGAGTATTGTCCGAGTACGAATAAAACCCTCCCTTACCACATCATCGCCGACGACGGACTGACCAGATCAGCAGCATGGGAAACCACATTAACTACCTTGCAGCCTGGCTACCGCAACGATGCGCTGGTGGTTTTTCCCGAAGCAGGTAGTTACTGTGTGGTTGATGCACTAGCCCCAGCGTCAGAAAGTGTCACCCGAGAGGAAGAGAAAAGCCAACTGTTGGGTTTCGTTAATGTTAATGGAATACCAGAAATACCAGTGCCTTACATTGAAGATAAGGAAGAGTATGACATTCACAGTTATCTGACAAAGAGACTTGTTGCTGCTGTTGACAAACTCTTTGATGCTACTTATGATCTCTCCATTCCTTCGATGAAGGTACAGATTAAAAACGACCTGGAAAACGGGCTGAAACTTACAGCCTTTACGCCTCATCCTGATGTTAAAGACAGCGAGGTCAATGGCTATCAGGAATTGGCTTTTTCTATTGATTTTCCCAACTTTCAAGTCAGCAATAAAACGGTCGAGACATCAAAACCTGACGATTATAAGGTTTACGATCATAAGCGTGTTGATCGGACACTGACGCTAGGCAAAGTAGAGGAATGGACTTTGCAGTCGAAAGTCGCCGGACATCCGTTCCACATCCATGTGAATCCTTTCCAGATCGTCAAAATCCTTGATCCAAATGGTAAGGATGTTAGTAGACCCGATGTGAAAGATGATTTCAGTGGAGCGATTGATCCAGAATATCGAGGACTGAAAGGTGTATGGAAAGACACTATCTGGGTCAAAACTGTTACTGAGGATGTTAATGGTGTGAAAACAGAGTTACCCTACAAGATATTTATACGCACCCGTTACGAACGTTATATCGGCGACTTTGTATTGCACTGCCATATTCTTGACCATGAAGACCAAGGTATGATGCAGAACGTCAGTATTGTTATCCCAAAAGCTGTGGGCGTAAAAACTGCCAGTCACAGTTAAATAGGCGTTTCACAGTCAATACTTGCCGGTTAAGCTCAAACAAGAAAATTACGTAGGTTGGGTTTCCTTGCGTCAACCCAACATTTATAAGCATTTGTTGAGTTTTAGTTTTACTATGGTTCAACCCAACCTACGTTTCCTTAACCGAACAGTATTGGATCGCTAATTGCTGTAAGCAGTTCGCTCTTTATCCAAATTCCCTAAGATTTATTGAGTGGAGGAGTTTCAACATATCTTGTGTACAATTCTTAGAGGAAAAATCAAATACAGTATAATCTCAGAGATAGAAATAAAATTTACTCATTACTTATTAATTCATCCCATATCTGGTTAATTTTGGCGTTTATTGCATCCAGTGAGATGGATTCACCTTCATGATTAAGACGCTGACAGGCTTCATAAAACAAAATCATTTGCTCTACCTGTGCGCCCTCGGTTCTACCTTGACGGTCGGCTATCCGTGACAAAATACCCCTGATGTCCTTATCAAGTTTGTAGTTAACACGGTCAGTTGGTCGGTTTCTTCTTGGTCTTCCCACAGTAGCTATTGTCATATTTACGCTACGCACTTATTAAAGCAAAATGCAGCAGCTATTTCTTATATTACATGATAATTAGTTTTTTGTCTGTACAAAACACATAAAAATAATTATAATAGTTATGAAAAAGGCGATAGCGAAGCGATCGCCCTGGAATCGCAACTTCTTGGCGGGAGAGCGATAGCGAAGCGATCGCCCTGGAATCGCCTAAACCATTTATCAAGACAATAATATCATGAACAAACTCACTGTAATCACACACAACATTAATAAATCCGTAGTAGAGCAACGGAAATTAGATGGATATATTAACGCTACTGCATTGACTAGTGCTTATAAATTAGCAAGTGGCAAACGTCGTGATGTTAGTGAATGGCTGTCAAATAAACGGACTCAGGAGAGTTTAAAACATCTTAGTTCAAAGACGGATATTCCCGTAATTGAGTTATATCAAGTATTTCAGGGTTCTCCAGAAACAGGTGGTGGCACTTGGATACACCCCAAGCTAGCTGTTAGGTTTGGTATTTGGTTAAGTGATGAGTTTGGGTATTTGGTGGAAGAATGGGTTGATCAATGGCTTACGTCTGGTCAATCCCCAGAGTATGAATCTCTGAATGCCATGATTATCACCGCTATTGAAAAATCCCTAACTCCCATCACCCAACAACTCAGTGAGATTCAAGAACAACTTCAATTAGTCCCCGGTGTCAAACCCAAACGTTCTTGGACCCTGCCAGCATTTACACCACCGGAAGAAGTGCCACCAGATTATGTTCAGTTAGAAGATGGTTCTTGGTTATCGCCAGAAGGTTATCAATCAATCCTCAAACAGGGTAGACGCTCTTTACCTTGGGATGTTCGCAGACTTGATAGTTAGTTGAGTATGGGGGCAGTTCTCGTAACTGCCCTCACCCCAAAATTCTTAGAGGAAAAGGTTATAGTTTACTTATATTAACAATTCAACAAATTCT
Source organism: Anabaena sp. AL93 (assembly GCF_001672085.1). Lineage (NCBI taxonomy): Bacteria > Bacillati > Cyanobacteriota > Cyanophyceae > Nostocales > Nostocaceae > Anabaena > Anabaena sp. AL93. The sequence continues at coordinate 5,482 of NZ_LJOU01000127.1, forward strand.
TACAGATGAAATACTACGTAATTTATGATGGACAGTGTAACCTCTGTGTGAATGGAGTACGTATATTAGAAAGTTTAGATCAAGGAAAACTGTTTAATTATGTTCCCATGCAAGATAAAGAAACATTATCAGGATGGGGGATTACGCCCCAAGATTGTGAGCAGGGCATGATTTTAATCAATGCTGAACAACTTTCACAACGTTGGCAGGGTAGCGATGCCATTGAAGAAATTGGACGGTTGTTACCTACAACAGGCTTTGTTGATATTTATCGGGGTTTACCTGGCATGAAATGGTTAGGCGATAAATTTTATGAACAAATCCGTGATCATCGTTATACCCTATTTGGAAAACGTGATACTTATGAATCTGTTTATTGTGTTGATGGTAGTTGTAAAAACAATTAACCCATTTATTTCATACTGCTATATATTCCTGCGGAGCGCTTTGCGATCGCTACAAAGTGCTTCGCTATATCTACCCCAAGGTGCTATGCGATTCCTACGGAGCGCTTCGCTATCGCTCCACCTCCCCCACTTCCTCTACCTCCCCCACTCCTGTTCACCCTAAACACCACCCCAAAATTCTTAGAGGAAAAGTTTGGGGATGTCCGTATAGCGAAGTGATCCGTAGTTACTTTATCCATTTAGTTCCTGAATAGGGGATTATTGAATAATATCATTTCCTCTTTTATGTTTAGATTGTAAGATAAAATCCTTCCACAACAAGCGAGAAGATGCTGATCAAGTAGCTAAAGCTGCTGATTCTTAGACTCAGTTTATGCAGGTATGGGAAGAAAATCCTTAATCCCCCTTTTCGAGGGTTTATACAAAAAACCCTATAAATAAGTAAATGAGTAAATGAGTAAATGAGTAAATGAAGTTTTACTCATTCCTTGGCAACCGGAGTATCAAGATAAGCCTCTAAAGCTTTAATAACAATACTTGTAATACTGCTACCCTTGCCTTCCTCCACCGCCCGAATCTTAATTTTATGATGCAAACTCACAGGAATTTCCGCATTTAGCCGGCTAGTTTCCTCCTTACTCGCCTCCTCCAGTGCTAAACTTTTTAACTCATGTTCTCTGCGTGTTTTCTTCGCTTTAAGCACCATAAATCACCTCCAGCACTTCCTGTTTCATCGCCTCAATTTCCTTAGCCGCATCACTACTGGAGTCATTAAATACAGTTAACCCCTCCGCTGCCGTAGTCGGATAAGCTACCCGTTGGCTAGTCCCTGCTTTGAGTATAGGCAAATTGTATTCAGCTAAAGCACTACTAATTTCTGTACTCAATTTCGTGTTTTTAATAGCACGACTGATAGCAAACACAGCTTTCGGCTTACCGTCCGTCACTTCATGACGGGCAGCGATGATATCAACTAAGTCAGCACAAGCCCAAATATCATAGGGACTGGGTTGTACGGGAATAATCACTAGGTCTGCCGCCTTTACAGCAGCAGCACTGAGTTTAGCGATTTGTGGCGCACCATCAATGACAATCAAATCATAACTCTGAGAAATTGCCTGTAAATCCTTAGCTAATGTTTCCCTATCAAGTCCCACCACCGGAATGATATTACCCTCATTAGCTTCATTCCAGTCTCTAGTGCTACCTTGAGGATCTGAATCTACCAGTAAAACTTTCTTCCCGTCCCGTTGCAGTGCATGAGCTAGATTAGTAGCTATAGTTGTTTTCCCGGAACCGCCCTTTTGATTGAGAATGGCGATAACTATTGGCATATCAGGACTCCAGTATTGTTGAGTAAAACTTCATTTGAGTAAACACTCAGATTATCCCAGAGTTTATTCTAAACATATTTGAGTAAAACTTCATTTGAGTAAACACTCAGATTATCCCAGAGTTTATTCTAAACATATTTGAGTAACCTTTGCGATCGCTAGGTCACGTTTTGCGATCGCTACAAAGTGCTATGCGATCGCTTTCTTTACCCCAAACATCACCCCCGAAATTCCTAGAGGAAAAGTTTGGGGATGTCTGTATAGCGAAGCGATCGCTCTACCCTAAGCATCACCCCCGAAATTCTTAGAGGAAAATTATTATTTCTTAGATTTCTCCTTATTTTTACTGAGTGCTATAAACTCCCTGATATTTTGTACAGTATTCCCGTTGTTGATCATGTTCTCCACAGCATGAACTATCTTGTTGGAGACTCCCACAGAACGGTTTCTCCACTTTCCATTAATCTTCTCCTCCCATGAATATCCCCATCGCCAATGTCCATAATTGTGTTTATTTCTTTCACCATCAACACGGGGATAACTAACTATTGACCCATTTTTGAGTTTCTTGTTCTCTATATATTGATATAAACACCCGCAAGCATGGCATTTCTCAGTAGTTGAGTTTTCCTCTAAGAATTTCTCAGTAGTTGACTTATCCTCTAAGAATTTCTCAGTAGTTAAGGTTTCCTCTAAGAATTTCTCAGTAGTTGACTTATCCTCTAAGAATTTCTCAGTAGTTGACTTATCCTCTAAGAATTTCTCAGTAGTTGACTTATCCTCTAAGAATTTCTCAGTAGTTGACTTATCCTCTAAGAATTTCTCAGTAGTTAAGGTTTCCTCTAAGAATTTCTCAGTAGTTGACTTATCCTCTAAGAATTTCTCAGTAGTTAAGGTTTCCTCTAAGAATTTCTCAGTAGTTGACTTATCCTCTAAGAATTTCTCAGTAGTTGACTTATCCTCTAAGAATTTCTCAGTAGTTAAGGTTTCCTCTAAGAATTTCTCAGTAGTTGAGTTTTCCTCTAAGAATTTCTCAGTAGTTGACTTATCCTCTAAGAATTTCTCAGTAGTTGACTTATCCTCTAAGAATTTCTCAGTAGATCCGGGCATACCTCGCGCTGGGATTGGTTCATCAAGTATTTCTACATTTTCCAATTTCCAGGCATAGCGACCAACTTCCCACAGTCCACACCTTAACTCTGTCTCTGACTGTTGACTGATAAACTCTTCAGTCATTTTGATACAGTCGGTAAGTTGAGCGATCGCAATCACAGATCCAAAAGGTATTTCTTCCCCTACTAATAAATCAGCTAATTCATTGACTTGATAATCCGTTGTTTCTTGCCTAATAGCTGCATGAATAGCTATTTTCCCCCGATAATTAGTAGCTTTACCCCTGGTTTCATAATGTTTATACTTACCTATCAAAGAAGCCCAAGGTTGATGTAGAGTAATTGCCTTAATTTTGGTGATTGTCGGGGTTTGGTTGTCGAGGTTTGTCGCTGTTTCCAACTCCTGCGAGTTTGGCAAGGTAACAGACTCTTTTGAGAGCGATCGCTGCTTGTTGAGGTGTAACTGCTCGTCCGTAGAGGTCAACGCAGTGCCGTCTGTTTTTGATATGGTGTCCTGTAGCGGGATAAGCGGGAGTTGCACTGATAGTATCTCGCCAGTGTCCGCTAATGGGTACTCCACCCAACCAATCGGGAATCCCATCATCCACCCTGCCACCGATGGATGTAGTTTGTCCCCCTTGTGAATGAATGGCCGCAACTTCTGTTCTAATCTGTTCGTGCCAGCCGGTCTGCACCCCGTTGAGCCTTTGGGATACGTCGTTGGTGTAGGCAATAATGAAAACTCGTTCTCGTTGGTGGGGTGCGCCGAGTTCCGCTGCTGAAATGATTTCTGGATCTTCCCAACTGTACTCAACCATTCTGAGTCCTCCAAGAACTGCTCTAAGTCCGTTGTTAATAATTCCTCTGGGTTGTTCAATAACAACAAATTCAGGCTGTTCAATGGCGATCGCTCGCAAGGAATAGAACCACATTCTAGACTCTGGATGGTCAAGCCCTGTACGCTTTCCGGCGTTACTTGTTCCGGTACAAGGGAATGATACCCAGTGGATGTTATGCCGTTTGAATTGCCCTTGATAGGTTCTGATGTCGTCGTGAATGGGGATGTTTGGGAATCGGTACTTAAGAACTTGTTGGGCGGCGTTGTCAAGTTCAACAAATTGGGTGGTTCTAATGCCGAGTTTGTCACCTGCAAGGGTAGCTGCTCCTGTACCGGCGTAGGTGTCGAGCATTGTAAGCATGAATCCAACTCCTCTATTTTTGATAGTTGCAATTCTTCAATCTGCGTAAACGAATATGGGATAGTTACCCATCCATCCCAATCAATCACAAACCCTGATTTACCTACTTTAGCGATCGCTCCTTTACGGTTTTCTTTCTGAGAAAATATGCGTTGTCCCAAACAATTGTAGATATCGTCTATTTTAAAGCCTCTATCCTCTTCAAAATCCGTTTTAAAGCCATGATTTACCAATTCAGGATGATTAACACACAATGAATCATAAGCGGCGTTATATGCCTCTACAGAGTTAAATTCTTCTGGTGTTGGTGGTTCTGTGGTGGGGTCGTAAAATAGGGTAGTTTGTCCACTTAATTCAGTTTGAATAATTCCTGAATCGAGAATTATTTGATCCCAATAAGGATCTTGAGATTGGCGTTCTATATCACCCGTGCCACTAGAATACAATTCAGTTGAAAACAAAGCGGGTTCTTGGGTTGCAGTTGCTTGACTATGTTTTTTAGCCATGATGACTACCTATAGTTTTTGAACTTCCAAAAATGCAATTATCTTGAACAGGTAAAGTTATGGGTTTTCTGTTTGGCTCAATCTGTAATCAGCTATCAGAACTGCTTTGAGCCTTGTTAGGTGCTTGCTAACATCCCCACAACAAGCACTTATTAGGGTTTTCACAGCAACAGTAGGACTCAAAATTTCATTCAAGTCTGCCAATTTTCACGAAGTGAACTCGCAAAAGCCGCATATTTACAACGGACATTTTTCGCATTGGGTAGCCATGCCAAGAATGCCGCGATCGCTCTTTCTGCTCTTTCTGCTGGCATTCCTTGAATAATTTTGCGGATTTCTGAAACTTTGGGATTTGGTGCTATTCCAAATCCTGCTAAATTCTTGATTTCTGATTTTTCATCAAAAATGTAGAGGTGTATCCCGTAAATCTTTAATCGATCTTCAAACTTCTCTAAAACACAACAATTCGCCTCTTCTGTAGTGTCTTTTAAGTCTGAAGAAATATGAATAGTATGAGGGACTTCAGAAGGCTTGTCTGGTAAGGGTTCTGAGCTTTCATTTGGACAACTTTGTCTTTTTCTGGACAACTTTGTCTTTTTTGGGACAACTTTGTCTTTTTCTGGACAACTTTGTCCAGGTTTAGACAACTTTGTCTTTTCTGGGACAACTTTGTCCGGTTTCTTGTCGGCTCTAACTGCCTTCCCCGCAAGGTTTTTACCCTTCATAGCAATTATCTGAGTATCATAAAAACCAAGTTCTTCTAGCTTGTGGATTGACCGTTTTACGGATTTTTCACTAAGTCCCACAATTTCCGCTATTTGCTGTGGATTGGGAATATCTACAAAGCGATCGCCAAATGGGTCAATCATTTGCAAGTAACTCCAAACGCACCAATCAGCACTGGTTAACTTGGCTTGAATGGCTTTTACGGCCATGTGGTTAGGTGTCTGATAGAAGCCCGAAAGCTCCACACCAGACATAGAAGCATCAGGTACTAATGACAACTTTGTCTGACGTGGCATAACTAACCCTCTACCTCTTCAAAAGTTGCAATAACATCAAAACTCAGAAGCGTTGAGTAAATAACCAGTTTTTTCTCAGGTGTACATTCACCAAAAAGGTGAATCCGTTTAGTGTGTTCTGGGAAAAATCCTGAATATGTAAGAATTTGCCCTAATGCGGCTTTCCAATCAGAAACTTGTTTAACTTCAATGATTTCTGTTTCAGTTAAAAGGTCAATTCTGCCAACGGCTGTAACAACTTCGATTTGACCACCTAATTCAGTTTGAAGCCGCTTAACTACTTGGTATTCTGGATTTTCATAAGTTTCTACTTCAAACCAATCAGGTAATAATCCAGCTTTGTCTAACTTAGCGAACTGCTTGCAGCAGCGCTTCGCTATCGCTGCGGAGAAAGTAGATTTTTTTATATCTACCTTTTGCATAATTTCCAGTGTACTCAGTAAATCTTGATACTTATCTCCCCATGAGTCTATTTCTACTAAATAGCTCCATAGTCTCCATTCTGCGGCTGTTAGCTTTGAATTACGCAATTTTTCCCCTAGCTTTGGAGTAAGTGGGTAAAATTTCCCCTCTAATTCCCCCATTAAATAATTCTGGAGGAGTAGACTTAATCCCTGGTTTTGTGTCATACTATTAAAAGAATTGGTATTCATGAAAGAAAGATTTTTCAGCCCTTGTAGTGTCTAGTTGCAAGGGTTTGATCTTTCATGGTGAATTGGTAGACAAATTAAATAAATTCAACTACCATTTATAGTATACTGTAAAATACAGTAATAGCAATATTATTGAGGGAAAAATAAAATTATCTCTTACAATAGTAAAACTGATAGCTATAGAGGTTTATCAATGCCGAGAATCAATGAATCATTTGTAACTGCCATGAGTGAGTATGGTATTAAAGCTAAAGAATTAGCTGAACTTTGTGGTATATCGGCACAGCAAGTAACAGAGTTTAGACGCGGTAGATCGTGGGTTAGCCAAGAAACTTTTGAATCACTGCTTGAAAATATGGATCATTTAAGTCCTGGCAGTAAAAGATACTTTTGCTCATTGCTTGCTAATCAACCGATCGCACACACTGACAAAAAAGAGCAGTTAATAGACATGATAGAAAACGCTAATCCAGAAGAGATAGAAGCGGTTTTATTAGCAATTGGGCGCAAATGGACTAAAGACTCTAAACCTAGTATTAGTAGTAATGAGTATGCTGAGGTTTCTTGATGATTAATTATCGTTGTAATTAGTTCACTAATTTATGTATTTATCTATCTGAAGTTAGATTTTTTGGCAAATATTTTTGATTTAGACTGATTTATGAACTTGCAATTTTTGGTAACAACAGTTTAACTCAGTATAATTGAAGGGTAATCATGTTGCATCATCAACCACAGATACAATTCATAAGCCAGAGCCAAAACAAATATCAATTAATAAATATTGATAATTGTCCAGAGGTTTTAGACAAAATCTCTCAAATGGATAAAATTCAATTAGCTAAATTATTAGAAGCGATCGCTTATAGGTTTAAAGAAATCAATGGTTGATTCGATGGCGATCGCTTTTCTCAAGGGATATATGCGATTCCTAGGTCACGCTTCGCTATCGCTGATTAATCTTTTTTTTACAAATAATTTCTAACAAATAACCAGCCCACCTGCCCTTAACGTATACCGACAAAAACCAGGAATTTCTTTTGAGAGATTGATGCAAGGAAATTGTGTTTAGCTAGAAGCTGTGTTAGTCGGTCATCTCTGAGGGCAGGTCGTTAATTTCATCAGCAATTAAATCATCCTCATCGAGTAGTAGCCGTTCTCCTATTTTGCTACCAAAGCCACTATCGCCCATGCCCGGTGCATCAAGGTGGGGTCTAGCCGGGATACGCGCAAAATGGGACACGATGCAAAGATTTGTAAATATACTTGCTTTGTAGTTGGACTTAAGATATAGTTTCGGGATTTTATCGTTGAAGCTGGTAACTATATCTTTTCTGGTGGAAATAAATAGAACTCAGTTAAATCAAGTTAAAATTACTAATCTCATCTAATGACTGTGGTATTGCATTCAAGTCAATCAAATAATCGCCGAATCGCTTAATATGACTAGTCATGTATGGACTTAAAACAGCGACATCATCACGGGTAACTAAATGACCTTCCCGCT
>NZ_LJOU01000128.1:0-12548 GCF_001672085.1 Anabaena sp. AL93
ACAAGTAGAATTATTAACAGCTTTTTCTATTGTTATAATTATTCCTGCCCCTTCGATTTCTTGAAAATCTAACACTTTCATATCTGGGAGATTGAGAATTTGATCTACAGAAAATTTCATAGCTATCACCAAAACTTTTGTATTTTATAATTATCATTATATCATCATTGCTATCTGAACATATTTAAAATCTTGTAATCTCTTGCTGGTACTGAAGTCTGAGACTTAATGAATATAAATTTTAGGTACTAAATTTTAGTTATTTGAGTTTCCACCATAAAAGTACCGCAAGAGCCAGATTAATCAAAGAAGTCGGGGATCTGAATCTCTCTACTTTTTTGAGCAATTTTATATTTTAAGACTTGACAAGACGATTATTCCGGTATGGAATCTTCATCTTCTAATTCTCCTAATGCGGAAATAATCACAGAAGGTCTATCAGGAAATTCTGCCACAAGTTTTAAATCTCCTCCCATAGCTTTTACATAACTACGTAATGTAGAAAGTAAAAGATCCGCCCGTTTTTCTAATCTAGAAACACTATCTTGACGGATTCCTAATAATTCTGCCATAGATTCTTGAGTTAATTTTCTGGCTTTTCTCATATCTTGAAGAGTCATATTTTCCAAAATCAGTTCTTGGGCGCGGGCTTCAATTTTTGCCCGCTGTTCCGGTGGTAATTGTGCCATGATATCACTTAATTTTGTCGCCATATTTTTATTCTCCTTTGTCTTTTAATTCCTGAAGATGGGAGTCAAATCTTTTATCTGCTTTTGTAATTAATTGTTTGTAAAATCTTTTTTCACTTGTTCCAGCTTTATTACCAGCTACAAGTAATATTGCTTTCTTTTTTGGATCAAAAGCAAAAGCTATTCGCCACACACCATCGTCCGCATAAAAACGCAGTTCTTTCATATTTTTATGTCGAGAACCTTTAAGTGTATCAGCATGAGGTCTACGTAGGAGTGGACCGGCGGATTCTAGTAATTTTGTGTGTGCAAGAAGTTCTTCCTGTACTTCTGTTGTTAGTTCAGAAAATTCAGGTAGAAATTCGTCATGAAATAAAATTTCCCATGTCATGAATTTATTATGGCTTAGAATCCATATTTATTCAAGTATCAGATCAATCGCTTTCGTTGTATGTAGAACTTCATACCTCAAATCAGCAACGCCAAAATTATTAAGTCAGAATCAGGATATCCAGGATTTGAGGATTTACAGGATTTTATTTTCTGATGAAATCTTTCCCAATTCTGAGATAATTAATTAGATGAACGAGAAAATTACTCCCTTCCCACACAAAGATAACTGATATTTTTTCTCTGTGTCCTCTGTGTCTCTGTGGTATGGCTAACGCCACGCTCCGCGAACGTTTAAAAAAATTAGTAATCTAACAGTAATATCAAGAATAATTGTAGCTTGCTTCCCGAAGGGTACGCAGATAAACGCAGATGAACACAGATAAAGATGGACAATCAAAAATCGGCGTTGCTGAATCGAGGTATGAAATTTCCAAATTGAACCTTTAAAAATCTTACCTTTGCGTCTTTGCGCCTTTGCGTGAGACTAAAATTCATACCCTTAATCAGCAACGCCCAAAAATCAAAACATGATACTTTCAAACAACATCCTGTAAATCCTTAAATCCTGGATATCCTGATTCAGACAAATTAAAATATTAGTACACCACAAATCAAATCAAAATCCTGGACATCCTGATTCAGACAAATAGTTAAGATTCTGTACTGGTAAAGTCTATTTTTTCATAAATATCAGCCAGAGAAATTTGACAAGAAACAGAAGTTAAATTTAAAGTATCATTAATATCTTCATATTCTAAAAACATCCATTTTCTATTATCAGTTTTTACATATTGTTCAACGTGAATTGTGTATTGGTCAATTAAAATATATTCTTGAAAACTAGCAATAGTCCGATAAGCTGCAAACTTTTCATCTCTATCATAACCTTTGGTAGATTTTGATAACACTTCAGCAATCATAACCGGGTTAGTAATAGTGTCATTTCTTCCTTCTTCAAATACTAGGGGAGTTTGAACAATCATTACATCAGGATAAGTATGAATCCGTCGTTTAGGAATCCAAAGCCGTTGGTCAGTATAATAGACTTCGTAAGGCTGACGCTTGAGGGCAAAATGTATGGCAACATATAAATTACCAGCTATTTTATTATGATTTGGTGTTCCGCCTGTCATGGGGATAATTAATCCATCAATATATTCGTGACGTAATTCTGAATTTACCTCAAATTCTAGGTATTCTTCAGGTGAGTAGTAGCGTATTTCTTGTGCAATAGTCATTTATGGGGTAATAAAGTTTAGTTAAGCCTAAAAATCAACATTATCAAATTTTTAGTTGGGTTGCGCTTTTGCTTAACCCAACCTACCATTTTTTAACTTTACTTTACGCAAAGACACAAAAAACTCTTTGTGTCTTTGCTGATTAGCCTCTACCTTTCAGGATCTCTAAAAGAGATGGTGCGAAACAAAACTCAAATGGGTTGAATGTTATCCCGCAGCGTCAGGTAATGGTTTTTTGGGTGTTGCTAGTTGCAGGATGATTTCTAGTAACCAAGGGGCGAGACGTTGGCATAATACGGCTAAGTGAGATTGCCAGCCGACTAGGATTTCTGCGGTATCGTTTTCTATGCCGATGACGAGCGCTTGAGCGACTTGTTCGGGTGTCATGGGAATTACTCCCCGAAATGATTGCAAGTCACGCACCATGTCTGTTTCGGTGAGGGAAGGGAGTAGGGCGATAACGCGAATATTGTGTTGGGCGAGTTCTTGACGTAAGGCTTGGGTAAATCCGACAATGGCAAATTTAGTGGCGGAATATGTGGCCATTGTCGGTGCGGCAACTTTCCCCATTAAACTGGAGACATTGACAATGATTCCCTTTTTTTGACTAACCATGCGTTTGGCTATCAAGCTGGTGAGGGTGTACATTCCCAACAAATTGACGGAGAGTTCTTCTTGCAGTTGGGGAAGTTTTGATTGCAGAAACGAGTTTTGATGTGCGACTCCGGCACAATTTACGAGGAGATGAATTGGTCCATAACTGCGCCAAAGTTGGGCTACGGCTATGTTAACGTTGATGGAGTGGGTTAAGTCCAAAGCCATGATTGTAGTTTCTACGCCTAAAGCTTCAATTTCGGCGGCTACTTCGGCTAACTTTTGGCGATCGCGTGCTACCAATATTAACCTTTTCATGCCTTGTTTGGCTAATTCTAGGGCGATCGCTTTACCAATGCCACGAGAAGCCCCGGTAATGAGTGCAACTTTTCCTTGAATCTTCATCGGGTTTCACCTCTAAATTCTTCATTCTTCGTCTTCCTGTTGCGTTCTTGGCAATCAATAGGTAAGACAATTAATGAACAGTACACAAAAATCAAATCTCCATGCAGTGACAAGATGGAAGCTACTTTTTATGCTCATTTGCAATACCCCTTTATTGCTTCTCGAAAGTAGAAATTCCTGGTTGTCAGCATGGGAATAATCAACATAAAAGACTTTTGGCAGGATGGATAAAGCTCATTGATTTCACCTCTTTTAAATAATCCGAGCATTCACCAGTGCTGTCGTACCCACACACACTAGCAACTAAATCAAGTTATTGCAATATTTTTTAATCAGGATTCCTGATCAGTCATTTTCGTAAGATATATATATGGCAGTCGTGATTGATATAAGTTTTTATGAATAGTCAGGAATTTATATCATGATCCCCTCACAATTCTGGGAATTTTGTGACCATGAATACATTTTTTTAAGTTATTCAAGACAATTAATCTGTTGCATTTCTAGGGGATTAATTATAATTTTTGGTGAAACAACACTAATTTATCTGTGGTCAAATATTATTATTTTGTGTAAGTAGGTGAACACAATAAAACCAAACTGTGTAAAGAAACGTAAAATCGCCCAAACCCTCTTCACTCTTGCCTCTTGCCTCTTGCCTTTTGCCTTGCCATAACGACAATTTTCAACGCCAACCTACTTAACTGCTGATAATATAGACAAATTTGCTAACGAATCCCCCAAAACAGCAGTTAAGTAAGTGGATGTAAAATAACCAAAATGTGTAACGATATGTAAATTCACCTCAATGCGTTATTGTGGTTGAGTTTTAGCCATTTCACAAAACGAAATATATTTTGATTCTCCCCCGCTCACCTACTTAAAATTACCTTGGTAACAGCTTATCAGGTTTTACTCTGCGGGTGTATTTGAAAACCCTTACTCTGTCCATAAAATACAGTTTTAAACTGTACCTGATTTGTACCAGGATTGTAGAGAGTATAGGTTGCTTGTCCTGGTATCCGTCCCACATTTCCGACCCCAATCACTTGACGAGGGGTAACTGTGACTGTTTGTGGGGAAAATTGATGATCAAGAGTAATGATTTCACTGGTAATAGATCCTGCTTGTAACTGATACTGAAAAGTTAACCCAGAACGACCGCAAAATAGATTATTTGCTTGCATTCTTGATAATCTATCTAACATTTGAATAGGAGGAGTATCGGGGGTCAATTCATCATTTACCCCCATTGTCGAACCATGTATTAATAAACAATCTAATTCAAAAAAACCAAAATCGAGCGATCGCAACCATTGTACAGTCTGACGGGAAACACAATCCCACAACATCTGCACCGTATCACCCCCATATTTTGCCAGCAATTCCGGTGCGTCTCCAGTCGGACCCAAACCATGTAAAATCAAACACTGTTCTTCCCACCATCCCTTGCAAATCATTGGTTCTAATTCACCCCGACGAGGTGATTTCACCCTTTCCACTAGCTGTTCACATTCTCGCCTTGGTCCAACTAAATCACCGATGATATACAATGCCTCTACATAACGATTTTTCAGCTTAATATCAGCTATCACAGCCTCATAAGCTGCTAAATTTCCTTCAATTCCACTTAAAATTGCCCACATAATCAATTTTAGATTTTAGATTTTAGATTAGTTATTAGGACTTACGCATTGAGGAAGTTCACCAAATATGAAATGTGGATTTTATCTGTTGTAGGGTGCGTCAGACCCGATAATTTCACAAAAAACAGATTTTCTCTATCTGACGCACCTACTCAATCAGTTATTCCCAAAACTGAAAACGACGCAATTTCGTTTATTCATATGATGGCAGGTTTTACATTGCCTAAATCCTAGTTATTTTATCTAGTACAAACATGAGTTGGATCATCTGCGCGTTCAGCATACTCCAAACCATGCGCTAAACGCCAAGCAAAGATTTTTGGTAATCCCTTCTCTATAATTGCTGCACAGGTTTTTTGATAATCATAGGTCACTTCCCGCAAAGTCACCCCTTGAGTATCAGTTTCATAAATTACATAAGTTGCATTTGGTCGTCCATGTCGAGGTTCTCCAACAGAACCAACATTAACAATCTTCTTCAGCGCAGATGAAAAGCTAATTTTCCGTGATGCTGCTTGATTAGCAACTTGAACTTGTAACTCACCAGCATCAAGATTACGACTATAGGGAACATGAGTATGTCCACAAAACAGCACATCTGCACCTGTGGAAAGTACCCGTTCTAAGGCCACAAAAGCATCAAGTTCAGGTAACAAATATTCATGATTACTATGGGGACTACCATGAACAAAAGCTAAATTTTGCCACTGGAGACTATAGGGTAAACTGGCTAAAAATTCGCGGTTTTCTGGATGAATTTCCTTATTTGTCCATTCATGAGCTTGAAAACCTCTTTTTTCTGCTAATAATGAAGGATAACTACAATCGCAAGCATTCAATCCTTCCACAATATCTTCATCCCAACAACCAGCACAGGTAGGAATATCTAAAGAGCGAATTTGGTTAATTACCGCATTAGGATGGGGTCCATATCCTACCAAATCACCAACACAAAATATCTTCTCGGCTTTTTGTTGGTTAATATCTAATAATACAGCATTTAAGGCTTCATAATTACCATGAATACATGACATAACAGCTATTTTCATACTTGTTGACCTTCTAATAAAATTTGTTGTACTTGTTGTTGATATTGAAAAATTAAGGATTCCGATAAACAGCAATCCGATAATGTTGCTTTTAAAGCTGTTTTATCTAAATTCTTGCCTACTATTTCTATGCCACTAAACCGCTGAGGTCTACCTTGTAAATGTCGTGGTAAGTCTAATTCTAAAAAATCTATTTGGGGAACACCAGAGACAAAATCACAGTAAAGAGAACGTCCATCATTAACATCGAAAATTGCCTTAGCACGGGTAACAATACCATAAGCACCGTGAGTTATTTCATACCAAAATTCATCTAAACTATTTTCATCAATTACTTGCCCCGTAGTTTCTACCCGCCATAAATTTTCTACAATTATAGTTGGAACTGGTGCGCCATAGATAATTTCATTTGCCCAACTATCATATTCAGAGTTTTTTAACTCCTCTGGAATAATTGCTATAGCCTGGTAAGTGAGATGATCTAATATTTTTGATATACTATTTAACTCTAGATAAGAACCTAATTCAACATAAACACTATCTGCTGTGGGGATGTGATATAGAAATTCAATTTCTTGACCATCACCAAATATTTTCAGATCAGGAAATTCAGTGGCTATTTTAGTTTGATCAATGGGAATATTCCCCGTTCCTGGAGAAAAATAAATTACTTTTTCAATAGATTTAATATCTCGAATTTGTTGACAGATCCAGGTAGTTTTTCCAGATCCAAATAATCCAGCGACAACGGTAATAATTGGTAAAGTCATAATCAATATAAATTATAATTTATGAGATAAAATTCCCACAGAATTAAAAAAACAACTTCTTGCTCCAGTATGACAGGCAATATCACCAACTTGCTCAATTTTGATGAGAATTGTATCACCATCACAATCATAAAAAAGCTCTTTTACCTTTTGAATATGTGTAGATGTTGCCCCCTTATGCCACAACTGAGAACGGGAACGACTCCAATAATAAACTTCACCTGTAGCCAGGGTTTTTTGAATTGATTCTGCATTCATCCAAGCCATCATTAGAACAGTACCATCAAGATAATCTTGAGCTATAGCCGGAATTAACCCCTGCTCATTAAATTTCAAATTTCCAATCATGATAACTTATCCCTTTTTATCTGCGTTTATCTGCGTTTATCTGCGTTCAAATATCAATATAATGTAGAGATAAAAAATCTCTTATCCCTACATCACACAAAGCCTATTTAAAATTAGCACTGTGGCGAATCAAATTCATAAATTCTTCACGAGTCCGTGCGTCTTCAGAAAACACCCCACGCATGGCGCTGGTAACAGTCCAAGAACCTGGTTTTTGGACTCCTCTCATCACCATACACATATGAGTTGCTTCAATTACCACTGCAACTCCTTGAGGCTTGAGTAAACCTTGCAGTGCATTAGCAATTTGTAAAGTCAGCCTTTCTTGCACTTGTAAACGTCGAGCATACATTTCACAAATGCGGGCAATTTTTGATAAACCTATCACCTTACCATTAGGAATATAAGCAACATGAGCGCGACCAATGATTGGTAATATGTGGTGTTCGCAGGAACTAAAAATATCAATATCCCTGACTAACACCATTTCATTTGCATCTTCTGTAAATACTGCTCCATTTAGCAATTCATCTACAGATTGATCATATCCATTGGTCAGAAATTTTAAGGCTTTAACAACTCTTTTAGGAGTATCCTTTAATCCCTCACGGTCTGGATTTTCTCCTAATCCAATCAGTAAAGTGCGTACAGCTTGCATCATCTCTGCTTCTGTTACGGTTGGTTGTTGCTGATGAGATAAAGATGAAATTACATCAGCAGCAGTTAGTTCTGGACGAATGGATAAAGTCATTATTTGAATTTAATAGAATGAGTTATGACGGAAGTTAATAGTTAAATATCTATGAATAACTACTAACTAAAAAAAGAGAATTTATCAACACTTTTAAATTATAACAAACATTTGTTAAGTTTTGTGTAAATCTCATTATTATCCAGTTTTCTGCCAACAAAAACTACCTGGTTTTTAGGTTGATTAGGCCATTCGTCAGCGTTCAATGTGTAACGAGGTCCACTCAGTTGAAAAATATGACGTAAATCACTATCACTAAACCATAAAATACCCTTAGCTCGAAATACATTCTCTGGCATTTCTTCGGTTAAGAAATTCTCAAATTTATGGACATCAAATGGTCTATCGGTTTGGAAAGAAATGGAAACAAACCCATCATTTTCTAAATGATCGGAGTGATGATGGTGATGTTCATGTGCATGATGATGTTCATGTTCATGTTTATGGTGATCTTCATTATCAATGGCAATATACTGATCTTTTGGTGTTAAACCCACATCTAAAATTAGAGGTAAAGCAACTTCACCGTATTGAGTATGTAAAATTCTCGCTCCATGTTTAATATCATGGATGAAATTTTCTACTTCTTGTAGTTTTTCTGCGGTAACAAGGTCTGTTTTATTGAGGAGAATAATATCTCCATAGGTAATCTGTTTTAAAGCTGCTTCACTCTGAAAATGTTCTTCGTTAAAAGCTTCAGTATCTACTACTGTGAGAATTGAATCTATATTGGTTAGATCTCTGAGTTCTGTGCCAAAAAAAGTTAAGATAATCGGTAAGGGATCAGCTACACCTGTGGTTTCAATAACTAGATAATCAATCCGTTCTTCTCGTTCTAAAACTCGATAAACAGCATCAACTAAACCATCATTAATTGTACAACATATACAGCCATTACTAAGTTCTACCATATCTTGGTCTACAGAAATTAGTAATTGACTATCAATGTTGATATCGCCAAACTCATTAACGAGGACAGCGACTTTTAAATCTTGTTTGTTCTGAAGAATTTGATTTAAAAGTGTGGTTTTTCCACTTCCTAAAAATCCGGTAATAATAGTTACGGGCATTCCTTGTTTGGGAATTTCAGGAATGATGTTTGTTGTGTCGAGAGTGATGGTATTCATATCAAAATCTAGTGGTTTTATTTGTTGACTGTTTAAATCAGTGTTCTTAAAAGATTACTGACTTCTTTGATCTTAATGTTTTATCACTTGTAAATGATCTACAAGTTCACTTAAAGTCAAAACTCCTAAATCTCCAGCTTGTCTACTTCTGACACTCAAAGTTTTGCTTTCTACTTCTTTCTTACCAACAACGGCAACAACGGGAATTTTTTCCAATTGTGCTGTCCGAATTTGTTTCCCTAAACGTTCACCACTGCTATCTACTTCTACCCTAAATCCAACTTTTTTAAAATCTGCTGCTACTGATTTTGCATATTCTCGAAAGTCATCACTTACAGGTAACAACCGCAATTGTACAGGTGCTAACCACAAGGGGAAATCCCCTGCATAGTTCTCAATTAAAATGCCAAAAAAGCGTTCCAAAGAACCAAAAATAGCCCGATGAATCATAATTGGTCTTTGCCGACTACCATCAGCAGCAATATATTCCATATCAAACCTTTCTGGCAAATTAAAATCTACCTGAATAGTTGAACATTGCCACAAACGACCAATAGCATCTTTTATTTTAATGTCTATCTTTGGTCCATAGAAAGCTCCACCACCTGCATCAACAACATAATTCCAGCCTTTAGTATTTAAAGCTTGTTCTAGTGCTGTTGTGGCTAATTCCCAAACATCATCAGTTCCGACTGATTTATCAGGACGGGTAGAAAGATTGACCTCATATTGTTTAAAACCAAAATCTGATAAAATTTGCTCAGTGAGATTTAAAACTCCTAGTATTTCATCAGCAATTTGGTCAGGTAAACAAAAGATATGAGCATCATCTTGAGTAAATCCTCTGACTCGCATTAAACCATGTAATGCTCCAGATCGTTCGTAACGATAAACTGTTCCTAATTCTGCCCATCTTAATGGTAATTCTCGATAGGAATGAAGTTGATGTTTATAAGTTAGAACATGAAAAGGGCAATTCATGGGCTTAATTTGATAAGCCTGATTTTCCACATCCATCGAGTCAAACATACTTTCTTGATAAAAGTCAAAATGACCCGATGTTTTCCATAGGTTGAGATTGGCTATATGAGGTGTATACAGTAATTGATAACCAGATTCTAGATGAGCTTCGCGCCAATAATCTTCAATTATGTAGCGAATAATTGCGCCATTGGGATGCCAAAATACTAAACCACCACCGGCTTCTTCTTGAATACTAAATAAATTAAGTTCTTGACCTAACTTGCGATGATCTCGACGGAGGGCTTCTTCTCTTAGTTGGAGGTAATTTTCTAATTCTGCTTTTGTTTGCCAAGCTGTCCCGTAAATCCTTTGTAGCTGAGGTTTAGTTTCATCACCTTGCCAATAAGCACCAGCAACATTTAATAATTTAAAGGCATGAGGATCAATTTCACCAGTAAAGTTAATGTGAGGACCTGCACACAAATCCCACCAATAGTCATTCGCTGGTTGAATATCTGTGACAAACAATGAAGTTTCTGAATTACCAGTTTCGGGAGTACCAATGAAGTAGCGGGTGATAATTTCTGATTCGGGTATACGCTCTAAGATTTCTAGTTTGTAAGGTTCATTTAATTCGGCAATTTCGGCACGAATTTCGGCTCGTTCTACCTCTTCACGGATAATAGGTAGGTTCACTTTGATTATCCGTTGCATTTCGATTTCAATTTTTTCTAAGTCATCAGGGGTGATGCTGACTGGACAATCAAAATCGTAGTAAAATCCAATTTCTGTGACGGGTCCAATTGCTACCTTAGTCCCTGGAAATAGTCTTTGTACCGCCATAGCCATGATATGGGCGCTGGTGTGCCGAATTCGTGTAAGTTTGTCGTCTTCGTGCAGGTTCAAGCTGTCTTGAGACTGGGTTAATGAACTGACCATATCAAACAAAAATGAGAATCGTTATCAGTCTAGCGCAAAAAGGTGTGAATGTTACTAATTCTGGAGTTGATTTTGGGGAAAATATTTTGAAGTGCTGTTAGCTGGCTTTGACTTCAGTGATACTATGAGAAAAAGATACACTGGGCTTAACGATCGCTGGGACAATTTTTTCACAAGCCATTCTTGCACCGGATAAATTTCTGGCTGTCGGACCAACTTGTAAAGCTGCTAAACCACCCATGATAAATAATTCACAACCAGGCCAACGCAGATAGCTGTCTAAAACTGGCAAACCTTTAACAATTTGGATGGGATAAGCGGTTAAGATATCCTGCAATAATGGTTCAGTGGTGACATCGAATTTAGTACCTGTGGCTAACCAAATATAATCACACTCGAATATATGACCATCGCTACATTCTACCTGCCAATTATGACTTAACCATTTAGCTTTAACTATTTGACAGTTTTCATCAATTCTAATATTACCACGATGATGTTCTTTGCGTAATTGGGTGGCGATTGCTGGTGTCATAGAACCACCGTTTCTAGCTTGCTGGATCATCATCCACCGTTGTTCCCAATCTCCTTCAAAAAATCCTTTGAGATATTTTGGTCCTAACCAACCCGGTTCAGCATCAAATAGTTTTTCTGATAACTGTCTTCGGATCATCAAATTGACTTTTGCACCATGAGCGATCGCACCTACAGCCAAATGTCCACTTGTCAAACCACCACCAACAATTAAGACTCTTTGAGACTTTAACTGTAATTTACGTAAATCTACAGTTTGAGAATGGCAAAGTTTATGTTCTGGATAGGGTGAAGGAATCTGACTTACCCAATCAGGGATATGTATCTTACCACTACCAGTTGCCAACACAACTCGCCGGGCAGTTACCATTTGTCCATCTTCTAACCATAGCTGGAATTGAGGACGAAAATGATCAAATGACGGTTTAACACTACTTACAGCCAAAGGGATAACCTGCTCCTGCAACTGATAGGATGTAATCACATCCTCACAAAAATCTTCAAATAGGCGCGTTCCAGGTAAATCATAGGGGGGAAATAGTTCCTCAGACCGAGATTCAGAAAATTTCCTTAAAGCGAAGGGGTTGGGGTGGGGATGATGAACAGCAGGAGAGCGCAAATGAGGAATTTCCAAAGCCGCAAATTGCTGTTTCCAGTTACTTATCCATGTACCACTGGGATCAAACACTACAATTTTACCCTTCATTGTTTGCCGTTTTTGCAGCAAATGGGCAACTAAGGTAAGAGCATGAGGACCAGCACCAATAATTGCTAAGTCAATTTTTGCAGGAACTGTAGTCATATTGACACTCTCAGGGCTGAAGCCACTGAGATTCTTAAAATTTTGCAATCCTAATATCCTGTTTGCACAGGTTCCCAAACTCAACACGTTTGCACAAAAGTGCGTGCTGATACTGCTAGTTGCTTTACTTGGAGAGACCCCAATACCGCACTGGCTCATCTTTTGGGCGTTTAGCTGTTAAACAGCAAGTTTCGCGGAGTCCCCACGTACTATATTTCGACTTCGCTCAATACAAGTTTTGAAAGCTCTATCTCTAATTGTTTTGGCAGCACCAATATCGGCGTGTTCGTGATACCCACA
>NZ_LJOU01000129.1:0-12407 GCF_001672085.1 Anabaena sp. AL93
TTGCCGCCGTTGTCGAAGAAGTTGTAGCCGCCGTTGCCGCCGTTGCCGCCGCCGCCGCCGAAGCCGCCGTTGCCGCCGTTGCCGCCGTTGCCGCCGCCGTTGCCGCCGTTGCCGCCGTTGCCGCCGCCGCCGCCGAAGCCGCCGCTGCTACCGCTGCTACCGACGCCGCCGAAGCCGCCGTTGCCGCCGTTGCCGCCGTTGCTACCGCCGAGTCCAGCGTTGCCGCCGCCGCTGCCGCTGCCGCCGTTGCCGCCGATCGCACTGTTTTGACTCAAAATAACGTTGTTGAGGCTGACATTGCCATCGAAGATGAATAAACCGCCGCCCATACCAGCAGCACCACCTCCACCATTGCCTCCTTGAGCGCGTCCGTTGGTGATGGTGAGGTTGTTGAGGTTAACAGTTCCCGATTGGATGAATAAGGCACGCACGTCACCGCTATCGTTTATAACATTGTTGTTGGCATCACCGCTGATGCTGTTACCGTTGCCGACAATGGTGATGTTACTGTTAATGAAGCTCGTAGTTGCCGTCGCCCCTGTCAAACGGACATTGGTATTAAGGGAAATAGTGTCATCTCCCGCAATGGTGTTCGCCTGTTTAATGGCATAACTAAGAGTACCTGCTGTATCACCAAGTCCGTTATCAAGAGCAGTAGTGACGTTAAATGTTGCCATGATTGTTCTCCTTAAAGTAGGTTATTAACTGCTGATTGTTCTACTTGGCTGACTATGACATTAGCCAGACTATTGCTAGGATTTTGCCAAAAGGACAATCCTTGATATTGAGCAAATACATCCGGTGGTAGGATTGTTAATCGTGGTTGAAATTCCACTTTGGGACGCACATCATGAAGTCCTTTGGTGTTGAGGCGATTATCAAATTCGGAAGCTTGATATTCGACTTTTTCAAAGTCATGATCAAAGGGTTTTTCCCCAAGAAATTGATAAATTAAAGACAGTGTTTTATCAGGTGCTTGGGTTAATATGTCGTACTCCACCAAGAGTAATGAGGAACTGTGTTCACCATAAAATGCTTCTTTGAGGGCGTTATAAGCAAATCCGACTAATCTTCCTCCTTGACTCAAGGCTTCAGTGCGGGTGTAAACTGTGCCACGTTCGGACGGGTTATTAAACATCCGCGATACATCAAAGGCATTTTTTCTGATTAGCCTTTCGATGCTATCCATGATCCAAGCGACATTACGCACACAACAAATTACTTTTGAGCCAGGAAATAGCTCGTTAATTAATGACAATCTGCTACACCATTGTCGGTTGGTGTCAAAGATGATTTCTTTATCGGCTTGGGGCTGGTAATAAGCTGAAAAAATGCCCATGACTAATGCCCGTTTTTGTTCTGGGGAAATGAATACAGAAAACTCGTTGTCTTCGCTCATTGCCCCTAACATTTGATTAACTAAGGTACCAACTGGACTAGACATATTGGCGTGAAATCTAGGATTTTGCCGCAGCAAAGCTCCTAATAAGGTCGAACCTGAACGGGGCAGTCCAGAGATAAAGTGGATTTTTGCGGGCATTGGCGCAATATTTTGTAAAATTTCAACCAAGTAACTATACGGCATACTACCAACTGTACAACAAAGTATTGCTAGTTGTAAACAATTCTTAACTCAAGTAGCGTCTTTCACACAGGCTATACAGATAGTCATAGTAGTCTGTCAACCAGGGAACAGAGTTAAAAGTCGTTTGGTGTATGGGTTTTTAGATAAATTATGTATCTCATTCATTCAGGTGCATACCGCTATATAATTATTTAACTTTTAAATCTTTTAAATCTATTCACAAGCTTTAAAACCAATTAACATGAAACCATTACCACAGGCCACACTCAAGCCACAAAATAAAGTAAATCCAATAGAGCGATCGCACTCTGGAATATTCTTAGGGGATAAATGCTATTGGAATCCTGCTACTTTACCAAATGGTCACGTTGCTATAATCGGTACTTCTGGAAGTGGTAAAACTCAAACATTAAAAGCGATCGCCTATGAATTACCTAAATTATTTCCCAGTATAAAAAATATTATCATTGATTATCACGGAGATCAGCAACTACCGGGTGAAGTTTGCTATCCATTGAATATGGAATCACCCTATGGGATTAATCCATTAACAATTGATTTAGATACTAAAGGTGGTGGACCAGCACTGCAAGGAATAGCAGTAGCAGCAATATTGCGTAAAGCCTTGACAATGGGGAGCTTGTCCTGTGATGGTAGTGCATCCCACACTTTAGATTCCCAACCTGGTGGCATAAACTCAAGTTGCAACTGCTGAGAGTTTTGCAATTGATTTTTTTCAAGCTCCTGAACTCGCCTTTCTAATTCAGAATTTTCCTTAGCACCATAACTACCTGTCTTGCGAATTGATGGTAAAACTTCCTCAAAAACCCAATCTTGAAATTTCTCAGCAGATGGAAGATTGGATCTCATAACCAGTTGATATAATCCTGGTTCATTGATAAAAACTGGTTTTTTACCTGGTCTTCCTAAATCTAACTGTTGGTTATATTTAGCTGAAACACTATCCTGAACTGCTTTTGATGGATTTGTGTATCCCAAAGCCTTGGCAACTTGAGAAGCATTAAACCAAGGAGCGTTATCAATAATAACTACCTCAAGTGCCTTAGTTCCAAACTTAAAAAGTGATATATTAATCATGTTCATTGTGCATGAATGGACTACCAGTGAAACAGCCAATGGAGAATTTACGACGTTCTCCTTTGGTTCTGGTACTACAATTTTACAATATTTTAATATGAATAATAATATAAATACCTCTTTTTATATAGCAATAACAAAACCCTCTATAGCGTAAGAATCGCTCTTTAATTATAGTGAGAAATAAAATGTTATATTATTGATGATTCACGGTGTTTTAGTTTTGGTGAATTTTATGAAAAGTAATAATTTGGCAATAAATATCTTTTTTGCAATTGCGATACCTGCGGTGAGCTTCGCTATCGCACTATCAATAATTCTAGTGGGAAAACTCAAGCCACAGGATAACCCGGCTATTGCAGAAACCGCACCCAAAGTAGAAACTGTGACAGAACAGGAAGAATTACCAGATAATTCACTACAGAAAGACCGTCCCTTGAGAATGAGCATTTCTGTAGATAACCCGTCATTTTTAAAAGTACGGTTAAATGATGAGATTAAAATCGGGGATGTTATTTCTGACAACTCCATAGAAAGACAACGATTAGACCGTCAGAAAAAATCAATTAAATTACAGATAGAGAATTTAAACTCCAAAACGCTGATAGTCCCTACACCACCACCACCTACCCCACTACTAAGAAACTTACCACCTTCTACATTTAGTGAAGAATTAGCAGCCATATCACAATCCCAACTCAAGCTAAAACAGTCTAAAGTCATCCTAGCTAATCGTTCCAAACTGCTAACAACTGACAACCCAGAACGCCGTGCTGAATTTGAAAAGGCTGGTGCTAGTTTAGTGATCGCCTCCCAAAAGATTCAAGAACAGGAGCAGATGATTGTCGCCATGCAGGATATGAAAATGCAATCAGAGATATTGCAGCATGAACAATCTAAATTAAAAAAGTTGCATTCTGAATTAGAACAAGCTCGTTCAGAAGTTGACAGAGAACAAGCAAAATTAAATAATTCGGCTATTGTTCAAAGTCAGGAATTAGAACAACTACAAACTAACGTCAATTTAGCTGAATCAAATTTACAGGTAGCTACATCCAAATTAGAAGCTGCTAAAGTTAATCGCCAAATTCAAGAGTATCAAGCATCAGTTGAGGAAAGTAAGCGATCGCAGTTTGCAACCCAATCCAGGCAGGATTACGAGCGCTCACGATTGCAATATGAAGAGGCTACCAGAAACAAGGATTATCAGTTAGCACAATTGGGAATTTCATTGAGTGCGATCGAGGATAAATTAGCTGATATTCCGATTGTCAGAAGTCCCCGTAATGGGTATATTAAGAAGGTAAAACCTTGGGTTGGTAAAGATGGGAAATACCAAACTACTATTACTATTACTTCTAGAAAGTAAAATTACATGACACATCAAAATCAGTTTGAATTTGCAGGTGAAAATAAACCAACTAAAATTAGAACTATTACCGGAACATTCAAATATTGTAATTCTGGTACTCAAGAGGTAAAAACCGTTACTTGTTTATTCGATGAGAGAGCAGAAAAGTATGAACTAACAAAAGTTTATGTAGTAGAGTTTGGTTGTAAATTAGTCTTTTCTAAGTCTGACAATGAATTTTTAGTTAATGATTAGTTGTAACAATGAAATCTAAATTAATAGCATTATTTCTCGTATTATTTACCATAAGAATTGAAGCAGCACTATCGCAAACGACCCAACCCCGACAAACCACGACACAAACCACGACAAAGCCCGTCAATAAAACTCCGACAAGTCCGACACCAAAGCCTGTAACGCCTGTAAATAATAACATTGAGACTTCGACAGAGGAAACCGCAGAAGAAACAGAAGAACCAGTAGAGCCAGAAGAAGCTGAACAAAGAGCTAATGATTTAGATAATAAAATTTCCCCTAAGAATCAAAACCCTTTCTCAAAACCTGATATTGATAAGTTATTGACTCAGCAATTCAATGATGATATGTGGCGAATTATGCGGGGCGGTTTACCCTGTTTAGAAACTACATCAAGCTGTCTTGAGCAATTACAAAATAAATCAGTTACAGATTCACCATTACTAAAAGAACTTGATACCAGAATCCAAGAGGCAACTAGCAAAATAGATGAAGCTAGGTCTAAAAATGCTAAAACTGTCAGACTTTCGGTATTAACACCTGCTTTACAATATTTACTTGGTCCAACCCCGACAGCAGGACAAGCACAACCAGAAGGTAAGGGATTAATTGATAATTTATCGGGCATATTCAACGGCGAAACCGGACTAATTAACGGATTATTAAACGTCATCGGTGTACCCCTATTTATCGGCTCTCAGGGTGCAAATACAGAAGCTAATCGGAATGCGATCGCCATCTCCGACCTACAAATTAAAGTAGCCGAATTACAACGAGCGAGGGCGCAATTAGCAGATACTATCAGGGAGAAGGTAGCAGTAGCCTTAGTGAAATTCGACGAGGGGAGAACTGATTTTCAAATTGCCCAAGTTGTGGGAGCAAGAGCTATTGATCAATTTAAAGTATTTGAATTACGCTACATTCGTGGCAATAATGATACTGAGGGATATTTATCTAAACAATCTGAATTAGATAAAGTCAAGGCTAATACTTATGGTTCTTGGGGGAAAATGCGGCGATCGCTCTTTGAAATCAAGTTACTGGTATTAGGTGTCAAAGATGCGGAACTATAAAATGTGGGGAAATGCGGGGCGATCGCTTGTGGTAGTGCTTTGCGATTTCTTTGGGGCGATTCCTTTGGGGCGATCGCTCAAACTTCCCAACCACGACAAACACCGACAGAAAACTTCGTCAAACCCATTAATAAAACCCCGACAAACCCCGCGACTAAACCTATACCCCTTGCTAATAATGGAATAGAAACATTGAAAGTAAACCCTGTAGCGATCACGCAGCGCGACCTAGTAATCGCGCAGCACTCCATAATAATCGCTCAAACTTCCCAACAAATAAGCGATAGCGAAGCGCTCCGTAGGAATCGCATTCCCCACATCTCCAAAAGATGGTAAAAACTGTCATGTATATAAGCTTTTAAACACTTACAATACCGATTAAGAAATTTTAATAGTAAAAATGCAATATATTTTTACTCTCGTTGATAGAATTAATTAGTAAGCGTATACGCTTGGATTAGATGTGTATGAAGGTTAAAGCTATGTGATATAACATTTGTTTCATTTGTTTCTATCATGTCCCATTTTTGCTGTATCCCGGCTTTACCCCAATTCATCCGAGTTGAGGATTTTGGCTTGTCCATTGCCGTTTACCTTCATGGTAGATAAAACCCTTTATTTATAAGGATAACACTATTCTACATGAAACCAGGTTTCGTTGAGTAGGGGAGCGGAAGCGTTGCAATATCGTACTGGCTGATACAAGAAAGGAAGGTATTTTTTTTCAACTTATCATTTGCCCCACGCTATCATCAGGCTTTTAGGCTTTTTGTGCGCTAAGAAATCAGATTAATCGCACAAAGACTAGGGGAAGATTACTGACTTACTAACTTACTTAATGGTATGTTTTAGCTGAGGTATTGCAATATCCACCTTCATTTCGGTGATAAGAACAAACAAGAGAACACATTTTCCTTATGAAGAGTGTAAAGAATCTAAATGACTGAAGAGACTCCTCAATATTATCCAAAATTTGAAAATGAATCCAAAATTTGAAAATGAAGTCAAGAGTGCTGTCGTTGGTGAAAAAAACACCATCTACAACTACTTCTATTACAGTCAAGAGATAAAGACCTTGCCTGATAAGACGGGGGAAATTGATGAAGTTCTCCCTTGTCCTTATCGTGGTTTGTTTCACTTTGGTCCAGAGAATACAGAATATTTCTTTGGGCGCGAAAGCTTTGTGGAAACGCTGTTTCAAGCAACCCAGACCCATGATTTTATCCCCCTACTAGGCGCATCGGGAAGCGGTAAATCTTCGGTGGTTTTAGCGGGATTAGTCCCAAGACTGCAACAAACAGGGCATTGGCAGTTTACCCATTTCCGTCCGGGTGCCGATCCGTTTCATGGGTTAGCGTTGGCGCTGGTTCCCCTTTATCTCACAAATCAAGATGAGACAGACCGCATCGTCCAAGCGCGAAAATTAGCGAACCATTTGCGTCAGGGCGATATTCCCATAGCGGATGTTTTTGCCCAAATTCAACACAATTTCCCGAACGAACGGGTGCTATTGATTGCCGATCAATTTGAAGAACTCTACACGCTCTGTACGGAGGAAGTAACCCGCCGTAGTTTTCTCGATAAGTTAATTAATGCGTTTCCTAGAGGTGAACAGTCACATTCTGTAGGGTTGTTCGGTCGGTCATCCCGATTGGTGCTAACCATGCGAGCAGATTTTTTGAGCAATGCCCTTTCCTATCGTCCCTTTGCCGATGTCTTGCAAAATGCTGACCTGAAACTGGTCCCGATGAATCGGGATGAACTGACAGACGTGATTGCCAAACCTGCCCAAAAAATGGGGGTTACGTTTGAACCGTTACTGGTGGAGCGCATCCTCCAGGATGTGGAGAAAGAACCTGGAAATTTGCCCCTTCTGGAATTTGCCTTGACGGAGTTGTGGCAGCGGCGACAGGGAAACCAGTTAACCCATATAGCCTATACCGAAATTGGCGAAGTGCAGGGGTCAATAGCCCGCCATGCTGATACAAGTTATAGCAAGTTGAATCCAGCAGAACAGCAGCAAATGAGGCGTGTTTTCATTCAATTAGTGCGCCCAGCTGAAGGTGCAGAAGATACGCGGCGGCTGGCAACTAAAGCAGAATTGGGAGATACAAATTGGGAACTGGTGAGCAAACTGGCGAATGATCGCTTAGTGGTCACCAGTCGTAGTGAAGAGGGACAGGTGGAGACAGTGGAAGTGGTTCATGAGGCTCTGATTCGCCATTGGGGGGAACTGCGGGGTTGGATGCTAACTGACAGGGAATTTCGCGCTTGGCAGGAACGGCTGCGGGGGGCAATGGCTCAATGGCAGGAGACACAAAGAGATGAAGGCTCTTTATTGCATGGGGCGGCTTTGGTAGGAGCTGAAGAGAAGCTGAAGGAACGGCCAAATGACCTTAGTGAACCCGAACAAGACTTTATCCGTGAGAGTCTTTTTGCAAGAACTCGAATCGAAAGGGACCAAAGGCAAAAAAGACATTTTTTACTAGCAGTATTAAGTGCAGCTTTGATTTTAACCTCTACTGCTGCCATCATTGCCTACAGCAATTTTAAACAAACCCAACTAGCTCTTGAAAAAGTTCGCGATGAGCAGCTCCTGGGAGATCGAATCCTCCAATTGGCAAGTAATCGTGACTTACCATCTCCACCCTACACAATTGACATTCTTGCCAGACGCTATGAAGGAGAGAGATCTGACCATATTGGCACAGATTTTATGGGCGGTGTCTACTACGGTATTTATAGGATTAAGGCTGGTCCTCAAATGGATGACTACTTAGCATTCTTGAACCGTTGGAATCCACAATATTATGGCAAGCTGATGGCCGCCGGTGGGGGGATGGCTGCTATGAGGCGAGAAAAGCAATTTATTGAAGTCTGGAGAACCCTAGGAAACGATCCTTTGAGTTCGACTAATTTCTCAATATTACAAACAGATTTTATAACACAAACCAGTTACAAAATTCTTATTGCAAACTTGGAATCAACACAGGTAGTAACCAATTGTAAGGGATCTCCGTCAGTGGGCATTGATGTCAAAAAACACACAATGGCTTTGCAAGCTGTGATATTTTCCATTGCAGTTCAGTATGGCTCCAGGACGTGTTTAGTACAGGAAGCATTAGGGGAGCTTGGCAACATTTCCAAGCGTACTGACGAGGAGATCATCACCCAGCTATACAAGTTCCGTGATAAGTTAGAAGTCTATTTTCCAGGCATTCAATCACGTAGCACCAACTTCGCAAGGTTAATCCGAGAAAGAAATCATTGGGAACAGAAAGATGCAAAATATATCCTTAGTAAAGAACACCATCTTCATAGCTCTCCTCCTTTTTACAATTAGCCTCATTTTCACATTTGAAACATTTGATGCGAAGACAGTTCAGACAAAACCTTGCTCTTTGGTAGCGCCAAAGTATTATTCTAAAGGAAGTAATGTCGTTTTTGAAATCTCGATCAATTGCGATTCAGTTCAATTGAGTGGGAAACCATTTCCTGTCGGTGCAGATATTCTTGTCGGTTTGACTGTCTATGCAAAGCCTAACGTGAATTACGTTCTCAGTGACTCCAGCGACAGAATTCTAAAAGCGAGTCCGAAGATTGTCACTGCTCTTAAAAGAGCAACGCAGTCAAAGTCTATCCTCGTTGCTGGTGCCCCGAAATGGATCGTACTGAAAGATTCAGACTCGGACTCATATGACTTCGACACCAAGATCGTCCGGATTGAGAAATCGAGCAAGCAAATTTCGGTGATGTTCCAAGGCGATAAGAAAACTATTGCTGGAAAGCAGCACTTACTTTTTGCAATTTGGTCGGCTTCTGATCGCAAATCATGCAACAAAAGAGACAAGTATAAACGTTCCGGCTGCACAATGTATGGCTACGTTATTGGAAGTGACGCTGGTGTTCGCCCCATCGCTGCTTATCCTGGTCTAGAAATCAACCATATATCTGATGACTGGTTTGAGGAACGCTGGATTGTCGAGCGATTTCGTTAAGATTATTGGAGACCCGTTCCGATGTTACTTCTCGCCGAGATAGTTGTAATTTTGCTTTGGGTGCGTATAACTGTCTTCTGTGCCCTAAACATCTGGTACTGGTGGGCAAAAGTGCCTAAAGATAGCCTAATTCATCCCCAAAGTCAGATATCAGTAATAGTCCCGGCATTTAATGAGGAAATGCACATCAAGCGAACTTTGATATCCTTACTTGAGCATGAGCCAAAACCCTGGGAGATAATCGTTGTAGATGACGGATCTACAGATATGACGGCGGAGATTGCTCGAAGACACCTCACAGGCATCGACCGGGCAAAGGTGATTGAATTACCTGTAAATATGGGCAAGGCCGAGGCACTTAATATAGGCATCCAAGCCGCAAGCTGTAATTTTATTGCAACTATTGACGCAGATACCCGCCTCGATCAATATGCACTTGAATCTGCAATTACAGCGATTACTGAGAGACAGGCTGATGCAGTAGCATTCTATCTTGATGTTGATAACCAACTCGGATTTCTCGAGGCATTGCAAAGGCAGGAGTACATGACCTCCATGAACTTCGAGAGGATGGGACAGGACGCGATCGGTGCAATTTCCATCCTCCCTGGTGCTGCCACATTATTCAGAAGGGAATTGTTAGTGGCAAATCCTTTCAGCGCACGTACACGTACCGAAGATGCAGATCTTACTTTGAGCCTTGCTAAACAGGGATTACGCATTGTACTGGCTGAAAAAGCTGTTGCGCGGACTATTGTACCTGCTACGTGGGCAGATCTAGTTGCACAGCGAACACGCTGGATTGCAGGCCATTTAGAATGCTGCGTATTTCACGTAATACAGAAAGGAAGCGCTAAATGTTACTTTCGCGCCATAACTTTGCCGAATTTTGCCATCTCGACTTTTACAGTATTGGTTGGACTTTTAGCACTCGCGGCTATTTTGGTGGGTGGCCGCACCACTTTTTTGAGAATGGAGTGGATCGATGCTGTCAAAATCTCTATTGCTTTGGTCTACGCCCAAAGGGCTATCGCTTGGCTACTTACAGGCATGATTCGGACTCGAGTAGATCACTTTCTGCTTGAGCCGTTATTTACAAATTTTATCAACACATTCTGCTTTATACGAGCCCTTTACTCACTTGGTATGCGAAGTTGGGGTAGATAATGTTGTAATTTGATAAATTAACTTTGAATTCCTTACCGAGTTTTTTTACTGGAAAACCAACGCCTTAACGTTCTCTAAACCTTATCAGTGAAGCAGTAAAGAAAATGTTCGTTTGTTTTACTTTTATAGTTGCAGATAATCCTGGTTCACACCGATGATTGCAGGTTGGTTGCAATTAATCCTGGCTGAAGCACAATTATAATTGCATTTAATCCTGGTTTGTTAAGGTCTTGATTGCAGGTTTGAGCGATTAGTATTGCAGTTTAGAGAACTCCAATTGTTAGCCAAATTTGTTTTCCATTTTGTTGTTATCACCAACTTGAGCGGCCTTGACTTCACCTTGAAACACTACATTGTATTTACCACCTGCTGACTCTTCCGGTTTTACCTGTTTGAGCAACTCCTGAGCTAACTTAATAATTTCCTCGTCCTGACCAGCGCCAGCTTCGGCTAATTTCTTTTTAAGTGCTGCATCATAGATTTCCGGGTCTGTTTCGTGTTCTTCCAAAACCATTTGCGCTTTGGGTTCACTTTCAAACTTCTTTTTAATCAAGGTTTTCAACCCCTGATAAGCATCTTTAACCGCTGTTCCTGCGATATCCTTAGCAGCAGCGATCGCACCAGCGCTTAAAGCAGCAATAATCAGAGAAATAGGGTCCATAGTTAGTTAGGGAAAATACTGATTTTCAACATCTACATTATCACAAAACGTAAAATCTGCCACTGATTCTCTCAAAAGACACTTTGGTGACAATTTACGTTATGCCCAAACAAGCGATCGCTACAGATCGCTACAGTCGCCGCAGACATCTCCAAAAGATTATAAAAACTCTCATGTACATAAGCTTTTAGACACGTATATACAGATTAAGAAATTTTAATAGTAAAAATAAATTTTCCTGAAATTTGTTTTCTTTGATATAGTATGATTGTAATCGGTAGTCAATTTTTCAATCATGCTTCATAGCTCTTTGAAGAATGATAACCCTTGATTACAAGTATAAATCAAAACTCCCAAACTGTCTTGTAAACAATTTGAGAGCTTAGAAAATTTAAAACCTAGCAAAACCAGCTTTCTACTTAGTCCAAGTCCCGAGAAAACTAATCTAAGTAAAATGTCTGGATCACCGGACTAACGACCATGAGAACTGATTCATGGCAGTCTTATCTTTTGATTATAGACTGCAAATTACAAAAGTGTAAACATTTTTCTTCTAATTCTTGCCAACCCATTGCAATTAGTGGGGGTGTGGCATGAATAAAATACTAGAAACCTTTGATATTAGGAACTTCCTAGACAGACTCACTCCCAAGAAAAGCAAAAATAAATACATTTGCCCAGTCTGTGAAGGTTCATTAACCGTAGATATTAAAACTGGTAAGTACCAATGTTGGGCAGATCCTGGCAACAAA
Organism: Anabaena sp. AL93; assembly: GCF_001672085.1. NCBI lineage: Bacteria > Bacillati > Cyanobacteriota > Cyanophyceae > Nostocales > Nostocaceae > Anabaena > Anabaena sp. AL93. The sequence continues at coordinate 11,941 of NZ_LJOU01000129.1, forward strand.
CAGCATTTAAAAGATATCAGAGAAGCTGTTAATCCTTTAGAAGATGCTTTAAAACAAGCGGGTATTGACAACGGCAGAATCAACTACCAAGAGATCATCCCTGCCAAAAAACCAGATCCGTTACCAGCACCGTTACCCCAAAACATTGAATTAGCCAAATTACCCGCTCCTGGTGTTATTCCTCAAAAGAAACATAACAGTAGAGGATCACAAATCATCTATACATACTCAGATGCACAGTATGTAATTAGATACGAATTTAGAGAAGATGGTGAACAGAAAAAGCTCACCATTCCTTACCATCTGGATATTCTTGGTAACAGTATTAAAGGAATTGGTGACAAACCCTGGCCTGTTTACCATCAAGAAGAAATCATCAAACATGGTCAAGGCCAATTTGTCTTAGTAGTTGAAGGGGAAAAATGTACTGATGCTGCTAGACAACAAAATTTACTTACCACTACCTT
>NZ_LJOU01000206.1:0-1801 GCF_001672085.1 Anabaena sp. AL93
CACTCCCCCAACTCCCCCAACTCCCTATTTAGCTGCTGGTAATGGTACACCTAATAAACTCAAATTCAACGCATGACCACCCGTCACCAAATAAACAGGTTCACAAATTGTCCCTAATTGTCTCACTAAAGCGCCCAGGCGATCGCGGAATTTGCGCCCTAGAGGATAAGCTGGAACTACACCCCAACCTGTTTCTTCCCCCACAAATATGACATCAGCCGCCACTAACGGCAGAATTGCCAGAAACTCCCCCACAATATTTTCCCAAACTAAATCCTCCTCCTCCAGAAAATTAGCCACCCAAGTTCCTAAAGAATCCACCAACAGGCAAGTATGCGGCTGAGATTGAGCCAAAGCAGCAGTTAGTTCCCCAGGGACAGCAAGAGTTATCCAATCTTGAGGACGGCGTTGTTGATGTTTTTGAATGCGTTCTTGCCATTCTAGATCATCAGGATTTTGTGTAGCTGTGGCAATGTAGACAACATTTTTTTCCGACTTTATCGCCAAATCTTCCGCCCATTCACTTTTACCAGAGCGGGCTGCACCTGTCACCAAAATTATTTTCCCCATTATTTGATAATATAATGTTTCATCAGGAAGAATACACGAGTTAAATCAAGTATCCCCAAAATCAACACCTTTCTGTACTCCTGAATTCTTTCTTGCCAAAGACCATAAATTTTAGGATATTGTTATGAAACCAGGGTTAAAACGGATAGAGGCTACGCTGCATGATTTAAAAACTCGCAATGATGATGTCACCACAGAACCAGGTGAAGAAAGCAAACGTTCCTTTTCCTTTCGCATTAGTATCCGTCCCCAGGAATCTCCAGAAAATTCCCAAAATACAACACAAACCTATAATAGTAACTTAGAAGCAGATTCAGTTATTCATGAAACTCCAGAGGCAAATTTATTTCCTCAGCATAGTTCCGTCTCAGCCTTTCCAGCCCAAGAAAATGGAGAAAAAACGCCAACTCTCCCGAAATTTAAAACTCCATCCTTCAGCAATCATCGTCACGGTGCTAACCCAGCACTGGCCATGAATATGCTCCAAGAAATTCAAGACAAAGTAGCTGATTGGCAACTAGAACTACAAAAAATAATACAGCAAATTCAGGATATTTATTTAGAAGGGCCAATTATTAACGGTTGGTTGGAATCTAATGTCCAAGAACCAGAAACAGTGGGAACAGCCGCATTACGCCATGCAGAAATAGAGCGTCTCATGAACTATGTCGAAGAAATCTGTGCTAGTAGTGAAAAAGAATCTCATAAACCACTACACACTGACTACCGATTATGTGGAGTAGATACAGCCGGTCAAGTGTGGTCTCGTCCCTGTCCAGTTGAACAAGTTCCTAGTGTTAGTATAGCGATCGCTCGTCACCAAAGATTAAGGCAACTCTTAGGACGCAAACAAGACCTAGAAAATCGTTTGAGTCAATTAGCGGAAACCTTGGTGATGTTACATAGTCATATTCAACAAAGTTGAAATAATTACTCCCGGTTCGCCCATTTTTGCGAGAGTTAGAAGAATTCTACTCAGGAGTAAAAGATTGACCACTAAGCTGAGTATAAATAGTAGGGGGAAACCCAAGTAAAACAAGAATACGCTGCTGTAAAGGGGAAAGAGTAGTTAAATGAGTGTAGACTTCATTGTTAACCTCAATTAATATCAATGTGATTTCTTTAAATGCAACAAGAAGCATTTCAGCAGTAGGACGTGCCGTTTTACGCTGAGGATTACCAGCATAAAGTCCAGCCAATTTTTCTTGATTTTTGTCAAGATGGCGACGAA
>NZ_LJOU01000130.1:0-12267 GCF_001672085.1 Anabaena sp. AL93
TTCTTGCCCTGATTTCGTTGGCCCTGGCGGGCGAAATCATATCTGACAAGCGTAACTTTCCGAGAGTCCCTCGGTAGCTTTTTATGTCTTTAGTGACAATATAGTTGTATCACGAATATGGATTAAAATCAATGCAGGATTTATCCTGCCTCTAGTACAAAACGGCGTAAATAAACCAACCATTCTAAATCCTCCAAAAGCCTATACTGTCTTCATTTTGACTTTTGACTTTTGACTTTTGACTTCCGCCTTGCGGTACTAGCCTTCATCCCTTGTCTAAAGCCCAAATGTGGCTTCCTCAGTCACCTACATTTTCAAGGGTTTTCGGCGTTCTTCCTTATAATGAACTACAGCAAAATTTTTATTCAGTAATAATGGTGAATGCTTGATAGTTGTTTCGTAAATTCCCTATTTTTAATTATATGACATTAATTTTAGCTCTAGACTTTGGCGGGACAAAATTGGCAGCAGCAACAGTTAAGGCTGGTGGCAAGGAGTGGTTGGATCATGAATCACGATTTTCTCCTACAAATGGTGATGCTTTAACTGATTTGGAAATCATGCGATCGCTCATTGATTCCGTGCTAAAAGGAAGAAAGCCGGATGCTATTGGTGTCAGCTTTGGTGGTCCAGTGGATGCCACCACAGGGTTAGTCCGCTTATCTCATCACGTTCCTGGCTGGGAAAATGTTCCCCTTAAACAAATACTTGAAGAAGATTATCACGCACCTTCCAGTATAGATAATGATGCTAACGTTGCTGCTGTTGGTGAACATCGCTTTGGGGCTGGTCAAGGATATGATAGCCTATTTTACATTACCATTAGCACAGGTGTGGGTGGAGGCTGGATACTTGATGGTAAGCCCTGGCGAGGTGCATTAGGCATGGCGGGAGAAATTGGACATATTGTGGTAGATCCTAGAGGTCCCTTATGCTTATGTGGAAAACGGGGATGTGTAGAACGTTTAGCTTCTGGTCCCTACATGGCGCAAAATGCACGGGAAATGTTGGAGAAAGAACCACCTAGCACTAACGGTAAAATCAGAGGAGACGTACTCAGGTATTTGACTGGTAATGATCTCAACTTACTTACAGGCAAAGTCGTCAGCACCGCAGCAGCCAACGGAGATGAAATAGCACAAGAAGTATTATACAGGGGTGCATGGGCTTTGGGGGTCGGTATTGGTAATGTCGCCAACCTCATGAATCCTCAACGGTTTGTTTTAGGTGGTGGTGTTACCAAATCTGGGGATAATTTCTGGACTGTGGTGCGAAAGGTGGCTAGGGAAACCGCACTCCCAGAGGTGAATTTTGAGGTTGTGCGGGCATTATTGGGTGATGATGCACCTTTATGGGGGGCTGTGGCTTTGGGTTTGAATGTTTTGGATTAAACTTCTTTCTCACGCAAAGGCGCAAAGGCGCAAAGAAGAATTAAGAGTCTGTCTCAAATATTCGCTTGTTGTCTTTGATAAAGTGACCAGTACAACCCTTTTTGTTTTAAGAGTTCTAAATGTGTTCCTCTTTCGGCTATTACTCCTTTTTCCATGACTAAGATTAAATCAGCACGTTTGAGGGGGGCAAAACGGTGGGCAATTAAGAATACTGTGCGGTTAGAGGAAACATTTTTGAGGTTTTGTAATACTTGTTGTTCGGTTTCACTATCTAAGGCGCTGGTGGCTTCATCTAAGATGAGAATTGGTGCAGATGCTAGGAATAATCTGGCTAATGCTATGCGTTGTCTTTGCCCTCCAGATAATGCTGTTCCTCTTTCTCCTACGTTGTTTTCATAGCCGTAAGGTAGTTGACTAATGAAGTCATGGGCTACTGCTAATCTGGCGGCTTCGACAACTTGTTCGGAGGTAATATCTGGATTGCCTAATGTAATGTTTTCCAAGATTGAACCATTAAATAAAAAGTCTTCTTGGAGAACTACGCCTATTTGTTGTCTTAAAGATGCTAAGTCAGCACTTTTGATATCAAATCCATCAATTAGAATTCGTCCTGACTCAATTTGATAGAGTCTTTGGAGAAGTTTAGAAAGGGTACTTTTTCCTGAGCCACTTCTGCCGACAATGCCTACAAATTGTCCTGGTTTAATGTTAAAAGAGATGCCTTTTAATACTGGTTCGGTGTTGGCATGATAACGAAAGAAAACTTGGTCAAAATCAACTTCACCTTTGAGGGGTGGTAATACTAATCCTGTGCCGGCTTCTGTTTCTGGGGCAGCGTTGAGAATATCACCGATTCTATCTACTGATAATAGCACTTGTTGGAGGTTTTGCCACAACTGGACTAACCGTAATAGGGGACTTGTCACTCTTCCTGATAACATTTGGAAGGCAATTAATTGACCAATGGTTAGTTGATGATCAATTACTAATTTTGCCCCAAACCACAGGATAATTAAGGTAGAAAAGTTAGTGAGAAAGTCACCAATATTACTACTAATATTAGATGTGGTGGAAGCTTTAAAACTGGTACGAATGAAGCGGGCAAATAAACCTTCCCACCGTTCTCTCGCTACTGGTTCTGCGGCATGGGCTTTAACAGAATGAATGCCGGTGATTGTCTCAACTAAAAATGATTGACTGTCCGCACTCCGGTTAAAGGTTTCATTTAGCCAATTTCTCAAAATCGGTGTGGCGATAATAGTTAATGTGGCAAATAATGGTAAGACGGCTAAGGCTACAAATGTTAGAGGAATGTTGTAATAAAACATTAATCCCAGGTAAACTACAGCGAAGATACTGTCAAGAATGACGGTTAAAGCTGTACCTGTGAGAAATTGGCGAATTTGTTCTAATTCTTGGACTCTAGCAACTGTATCACCCACTCTCCGCGACTCAAAATAAGCCAAGGGTAAACGCATTAAATGGCGAAAAAGTTGAGCCGATAAACTCAAGTCTAAACGCCGGGCTGTGTGGGTAAAGATGAATAGCCGCAGCATACCCAGGATAGATTCAAATGTCGCCACAAACAAGAGGGCGATCGCCATCACATCCAAAGTAGCTAAACTCTCTTGTACCATCACTTTGTCAATGATGACTTGAGTAATTAATGGAGAAGCTAAACCCAATAATTGCAAGGTAAAGGAAGCTAATAAAACTTCACCTAATAAACCCCGATATTTCCAAACTGCGGGAGTAAACCAAGCTAAATTAAATTTCTCTTGCTGGGAAATTAGTTCAGTTTGCCATAATGTACCATCCCAACAATTATCCACCACAGATTGAGGTAAATGTTCACAAATATAATCAGGATTTTGAGGATTAGCAATAATTAAAAAATTGCCTTTTATGCCATAAGCTACAACCCAATTAAATTGGGGATTTTTATCTTCCTGATTACCTTGATTCCACAACAATACGGCGGGAAAAGTTAATTGGCGTAATTCATACCAATTAACCTGTAATTTCCGCAATACTAACCCTAATTTCTCCCCTGCTTCTACCAGATTTTTCGGCTTTTGTCCTCGCAACTGACGTTGTACCCATTCTAATTGCACAGGATTTTGTAAATATTGCGCCACCATTGTTAAACAAGCTGCACCTGTATTTCCACTTCCTACAAAGGGATAATTAGAAATTGTGGGTTGTTCCCATTTAGCAGGATGTGAAGGTGAAGAAATGGGAGAATTAGGAACTGGTAAAATAGTTTCAATTTCTTCTACCTCTGTTGAATTATTCCAAAATTCATTAACTTGAGGATTTAAAACCTTTTTCCACAAAGCCGAATTCCAACACACAACTATAACTTCCTTACTAGCAGCTACAGCTTTACAATCAGCAAATAATGGTTGACAGTTGCCAAACCAATCTCCTGCTTGTAAAGTAGCTACGGTTTTATTTTCTTCTTCCTCTCGTAAACGCACTTTACCAGCGACAATCAAAAATTGATAGTTTCGCTTGCCAAAAGCATCACTACCTAATTTTTGTGACCAAATTTTTTCGCCAAGTTTGTAGTTATGTATTTCTGCTTGCTGTTTTAATTCGTTTTGTTCTTCAGCATTTAGCCAGGATAGTGGCGGTTCATTCCAGGGTAAATTGTTTAACACATTTATTCGTTAAAATTGATTATTTAGAAGTTTTAATCCAATTGAATTTTGACTGTCAGATTTTGAATCTTATCCCCTAGCCATTTCTCAAATAACTCATTTTTTAGTGATTGTTGTAATTGAGTATCTTCTAAAGATGCTGGAAGAATTTGTTCTAATCTAAATAAAGCAAAACGTCCTTCTATTTCTATGGGATTGATCAATTTTCCAGGGGTGGTTGAGTCTACAGCCGCACGTAATATGTCTGGTATCGTCCCCCGACTAATTGGTCCCATCATGCCATTAAATACTCTTTCATCGGCTAATGAATACTCTTTTGCCAGTTGTTCAAAACTACTTCCTTCTTCAACTTGAGTTTGTAGTTCTTCTGCTAATTCCCGACTGTCAACTAGAATCCGCGACAGGATAACTCTATCCAAGTAAATTTTCTTTTCAATAAAGTATTCTGGTAATTTTGATTCTGTGACTAATTCTTTGAGTTTCTCTAACTGAAAGCTAAAGGTAATAGATGTATGAAAAGTTGTATAATCTGTACCATTGCCTGTTAGCCATTCTTGAAATTTTTGGGCATCAGTTAGTTGATTTTTTAGACGAAAATCAATAATTGTCTGTTCAATTAAGGTGGAACTAATCTCAATATCTGTTCTAGCACTAATTTCTTTTTCAATTACGTGCTGACGCAGTACGTCACTCATGAAATTTCCTAGTCTACCAGATATTTGTAAGTATTTGACTACTTCAGATAGGGTAATTTCCTGATCATTTACAGTTAAAAAAGATGAAGATTCCATGAAGTGATTCTAAGGATAATGCTAAAACATCTATAAGACTTTCCATTAAATAATGGGGAAAACAGTAGAAAACCATATCTAGCAATAATAAAGATTCGATAAATTAAATATGTAATTAATAAGTAGTTACCAGATCCCCGACTTCTTTGAGAAGTCGGGGATCTATTTCTTAAAATGAACTCAATAATTTTATATTATAAATATTTTCAAATCTGTAAGCAGTATAACAAAAATAATAATGTTGGGTTTCCTTGTGTCAACCCAACCTACGAAAATTGTAATTTTAGTCAACAATTAAACAAAGATACTTTGGTAAATTAATGCCAATATTATCGCCGCAGTTGCACCAATCAGGGTATTAAAGATATTGACAACCTCATTGGTCAGCCAAGTATATTTAGATTGCAAAGTCGCACCAATGACACTTTCTAAATTTGTAGCGATAAATGCGGCTATGACACTCCATAAGATGCCAAGGGGATTAATTAAATTTACTCCCCAACCAATGAGTGCGATCGCTATTGATGCTACCATACCAGCTAAAGTTCCTTCTAAACTGACTGCCCCTTCTGTCCCTCTCGGAACTGGTTGCAGTGTTGTAATTAAAAAGGTGCTTTTACCATAAGCTTTACCAACTTCACTGGCTGTAGTATCAGAAAGTTTAGTGCTAAAACTGGCAACATAACCCAAACATAACAAATATTTAAAATCAGGTAAAAACAATACTCCCAACGCACATAAAGCCGCTATTAATGCTGAACCCCAAACGTTTTCTGGTCCTCTTGCACCGGCACGTTTTTCCGCAATTCCGGCGGCTTCTTTTTCTGCCATACCAATGCGTGTTACCCCAGAACCGACAATAAAATAAAACACTACCACTAGATATCCTTGCCAACCTAGTGTTCCCCAAATGATTACTCCTAATAATCCAGCATTAAGTATACCTGCCGGGGTGAGCAATTTTTTGGGAATAATTGCGACTATTCCTAGTAAAATTGCATTTAAGCCTACTCCCATTAACCAGGGATTAATAGAATCTATTAAAGATAACATCTGTGATAAATTATGAGTATTTTCAGATTTTTATGCTAATAAAATGATTTTATCCTCTTTTACCACATTCATATTAAGATTCCTTTCTCCCTTGCTTTTCTATTGCTTGTTGTACTACTTCAATTTTTAATTCCAGTGCTTCGGCAATTTGTTCTATACTCAAACCCATTTTCAAAAGACGAGGAATTGCTTCTAACTTAGTTTCTTCCTTAACTTCTTGATAAAATCGAGTTTGTCGCCATTCTGTTAATCCAAACATCGCTTCTAACTCCTGACGGGTATAGGTGGAAAACTTATAAATTAGCATCCTTTCTACTAATTCTAAAAGATAAAGACTGTTTGCTGCATCTGCTTGTTGTACTAAATTAATTAAACTTCTTGCTGTTTGTATTGCTTCATCTTCAGGCGCAACTACTAATTGAATTATTTCTAAACCAATTGAAGATGATGTATCAGTTAATTCATCTAAATAAACTACATGAATTTGTCCCGCAGCTAGTGAACTTTGATATGCCAAGGATGCCAAGGGTATTCCAGGATCGTTTTGTTTCCGACAATGTATTTCTAACATAGTTTTTCTATAAAAATCTCTTTTTGTCTCATTTCTGACTTCTTTAGTTACCGTTATTTCCTGTTTTTGATATGTCCAAATTATTTCTTTTACTCGATTACAAGCTGATTCAGCTTTACCATTTATAAATGCTATATGGCTTGTGAACAAATTTATTTAAATCATCTAGTTTTAAACTATCAGTATGGAGATTATAATGGCCGTAGTCTCCAGCAATTTTTCTAAGAAATTTAGCCTGGTTTGACTCAGATTTAGTTTTTGTAACTAGATAACCTACTGCTGAATCAACTAAGCAGAGATAAGGATTAATTGTTCCTAGTTCTTTCCGAAAATCTCTTTCAATCTTGCTAGGGGTTTCTTTTTCTTCAGTTTCGTGAGGGATTTCGATTTTTTTATGCTTTTCAGGTTTTTGAGTTTTTTTTGATTGTTTAACCATTGCTTATTCCATTGGACGGATGCATCGCACCATTCTTTAGTTACCTATTTTAACCAAGATTGATACTTTTCTATCTGCCGATTTAAATAATTAGCAGGAAGTCTCACCGTAGAATCATTCTTGAAACGCAAGAGCGCAGAATAAAGCTGATTAACAGTAGCAACATTCCTGGTATACTTTTCATAGATTTGCTCAGAGAATTCTTAGTTTAACCCGGTTTACTACCAAAATTTATAAAATAGTTATATTCTCTCACCCATCCCCACCATGAACCAACCCATATTTCACCTCGCCTTCCCCGTCACCAATATCCCCGACACCAAAGCCTATTATGTTGACGGTTTAGGCTGCATTCCCGGACGCGAAAACCCCCACGCTTTGATTCTCAACCTTTATGGACATCAATTGGTAGCCCACGTTACCAAGGATATTCTAATACCTCAAAAAGCAATTTATCCTCGACATTTTGGACTAATTTTCACCCAAGAAGCAGATTGGCAAGAATTATTAGAAAGGGCAAAAATAAAGATTTAAAATTTAGAGAAGAACCCAAATACCGCTTTACCGATTCCCTTCTAGAACATCAGACTTTTTTCTTAGAAGATCCATTTTATAACTTAATGGAATTTAAGTATTATCGTCATCCAGACGCGATTTTTGGCAATGCTGAACATACACTCATTGGGGATACGCATTAATCGGTTCTACTAAAGCTGCGGCTACTTTTTCTAAAGTCCGATCATCTGTTAACATCCAAGGGTGAAGTGCAACTCGTAAAATAACTTCTTTACCTAAAGGTATTTGCGAACTTGTAGCAGGTAAAATCATCAAATCATAAGGTGTCCAAATAGATGTAAAATTCAACTGCTTTAACATCTCGACATCAGCATTTAAATCATTGAGAAAATCACTATGAGGACGCATTTGCAAAGCACCAGCCAGCCAAGTACCATAAGCAACTATAGTTCCATAATGAGGTGAAGAAATCGTAATAAATCGCTGGACTCTATTTATTCCCCCCAACCGCTGAATATAATAACGGCTGACAATTCCTCCCATACTAAAACCCACTATATCCAGTGGTTGCGCTGTTGCAAAGGTATCATTTACATAATTAGCTACCTGCTGGGCTAATTTCTCCAAAACCTCAGAACCATTATTAGGGATTAAATCCACCGTATGCACAGACAACCCTTGTTGTCGCAGATAAAACGCCATTTTATTGAAAACCGCCCCGGTATCGTTAATACCATGCACTAATAAAACGGGATTTTGCTGTTTTGTTGCCATAATCTTAATTAGTTATTATTGTTAATAATTTAACTCAGTATTGTAATCCTAAATATACAATTATGTGACAGTTTTGCAACTGAATAGAAATTATTAAGATTTATTAAAAAAGCTCTCATAATCTTATAGTTATAATAAAATTTAATAATTAATTTGCGTTATTTACCGAATACTGTTTTAGACAAAAAGAACCTACAAATAATTGCCAGTAGTAATTATGGGCTTTTAATCAGCAGATAGTAGGTCTAATGATTGACCGTAGATAACGCAATCAAATGTAATATTACACCGTAATTTTTAACAATTTCGGTAACGTTCCAAACTATTCAAACCAGGAGCATTTTTTATGGGCTTTATCAAAAATATCATTGCGGGTATTGTGGGTTTTATTACTGGATTGTTTAACAAAAAGGGTGATAGCTACTACCTAGAACTCAAGGAAGAAGCTAACGTTAGTCCATCTCCAGCAACAGTAGCAGCACAACCTACACCAAAAGTTGAACCAAAAGCTACACCGGCAGCAGTAAAAGTTACTAAGCCTGAACCAGTTAAAATATCAGTCCCCACTGAAGCCAATTTTGCCACCAAATATCTCATTCCTACTAATAGTCCTCGTCGTCGTCCTGGCGTAAATATGAATGTCTTTTTAGATATGGCACGTCAAGTTAAAACTCCCGGATAAGTATCAAAAAGATTATAAATCGTCGCTATATTAGTCCACTCAGGTGGACTTTGTTTGTGTAGTAGCGATTTATAATCGCCGATACTTTCAAAACACCCTACAAAGCATTTTTAGTAAAGATAATCCCACTATATAAATGAAAAGCTGTATCCCAATTACTTTGTTCTGGGCGAAATAGATTAATGTGAGATGGGATTTGTTTGAGGATGTCTGTTTGGTCTATAACTATTTGTGCAAAGGGTTTAAAATCTGACCACACCTTAACTTCAGGTAACTGGTTCTCAACCCATGCCATTAAATTATTCCAGTTTATTCTTATAGTATTATGGTTAGCTTGAGATTGAGAGTCTAAACCTTGCTGAAACTCATAGCCTTGATCATAAATTCGCAAAATACTCCGTCTATTTGGTAGATGTAAATCACAAAATTGAGCATAATCTTGAGTTTTAGTTTTTCGTTCTATTTTCCCCTTAGCATTAACATCTACAACTTGTTCAAAAATGGGTAAAAGTCCCATTACTCTATCAGTAACTTCTGATAAATCAAATTTCATCGAACCAGTTTGATTTGCTTCATTTTGACAAACTACTTTGATTTGAGATTTATTTATTGATAAATGTTTAACTTGAAATACTTGAATTTGTTGAATTTGGGGAATTTTTACCCAAAAACAGGGAATACCAGCCTGTTGTAATTGTGTTCCATAGAATGCTAATTCTCCAACTTGAGCAATGCGATAAACCCGCCAATTTTGGCTAGGTAATATCATTCTTGCTGTGTAAGCATCTACCTGCATGATTTGGGCAAAATTGCTGGCTGCGATGGTTTTCAGTTCGTTATTAATCGGTTCTAAAACTAATATTCCCAATTCCTTGTTATCAGGTGCGGTTGTTGCTTTAACTATAGCTCTTTGTTTTTCTTCTTGTTTAACTTCTTCTAATCGCTGTAAACCTTGACGGGCTTGAGAAATAATTTTACTATGCGTCGTCGTGCGAAGTAATTGACGATATACTTTTTCAGCTTCTAGGAATTGATGAGAAACTTCTTTTAACTTACCAAAATACAATTGTACCCAAGGATTATCCGGGGACTCTACCAACATTTGTTGGATTAATTTGGCTGCTGTTTGATAATCTTTACATTCAAAAGCTTTAATAACTTGCTCTATCATATAGTGTTTTTCTAATGAAGTGTCATAGCTACCCAACTTCTTTAATAAGTCCGGTATCTGAGTATTATTCCTAAATCAATAGCAATATTTACTACCTTCAGGTTTACTATTTTCCTTCGCGGTTCGCATTGCGCCTAATAAAGTGGATACAAAAACACAGCGCTTTGCTTGGCCGCCAGACTTACTAGATAGAGTGATTCGGCCTAATTGGCTGAGGGGAACACTACCTATGTAATCAAACTGGACTCGTCTTACACCATTAGACAATTTGTCTAATGTGGATTCATTTTCATCTAACTTCACACTAGCATCTAAGTCGTTCCATTGAGCATTAGATGGGTTAATTGTAGCCGGATGAATTGCCCATTGTACAATATTATTTTGTTCTCGAAAACTAACGTGGTAAGTTAACTTTTCCTTTCTGGCTTGGCTTTGGGCTTCACGCATGGCTCGATAAACTTGATCTTGGGCAACATTTAAGTTGCGAGTTTTTATAAACGCTAACCAGCTTGGTGCAACTATCGCTGATAATATCCCTATCATTAACACCACTGCAATCATTTCTATTAAAGTAAAACCGTCGTTATATCGCTTATTTAATAAATAAATCATCCCTAATTATTTGCCAATAAGATAATTATACAGCAGGAGTCAGCACTTCGGCTTCGCTCAGTGATCAGTCAGGAGTAAAACTGGCTTGCTGTCCGGTTTGGAATTTAGAGCCTGTACCGTTCGGCTGACGCTCACGGAAGCCTCATTAGTCTGCAATCTGCTGTATATATGTTGCTATATATAATGCCTTTTTATATAGCGGTTTTTTACTGATATTTGATTTTTTATAGATACTAATTAGTTGATATCTCTATTTATATAAAAATCCCCGTCCTTGCACTCTCACACTGGTTGTAGGAAAAAAATTTTTTTTAATCTCTGTATATTTAATTGCATTTGCATTGTTATAAATACGAGCTAGGGCATTACCTCGAATAAATACCTGCGCTGTTGTATTAGCTCTATCTACACAGGCATAAAAACCATTCATACTCGTTGGTTTAATTGCTGACCAAGTAATTCCCTGTGTTGTAGTTGTAGCTGCCATATCACTAGGACAAGTAGCTGCTAGTGGTGAATCTGTAGTTTGATCTACATAATCAATCAACACTATAGCATCAGCAGTATAAGTAGTTCCAGAATTCTTCCATTTGTTCATTCCTATTTCTAAACTATCAGAGTCTTGAAAATAATCATGAAATGGAGCAAAACCGGGACTCGGACAATTTTTGTCATTAACATACTTTTTAGTATATCCAGAACAAGTTACACCGCTAGGAAGTTCCACACCGTCTTTAATTTGCCATCTAGCAATACGAGCCGCTTTTGACCAAGTTGTATTACTATCTTTGATTAAATAATAAACAACTAAGGAATAGACAAAAGTATCATCATTGCCTGATACAGTGGGAACTACACCACTAACTAATTCCCGGTTCCAAAAAACCAATATAGGAGTTTTAGTATTATCACTTTGGTAAGCCATTTGAGCTTTTATAGCATTAATACCAGCAGCATCATAAATATAAACAGCCTGTTGTAAATCACGAGAAATATAATTAAGTGCAGTTTGAATTTCTAACTCAGAATTTGCCTTAGCTTGTTCATCTCTCTCTGCGGTCATGACACTAATCATAAAGTTGAATAATGGTGCAATAATTAAAAATGCAATCACCAAAGCTACTAATAATTCAATGAGCGTAAAACCGCCAGATTTATTAATAAATCTGGAAACTTTTATTTGATTTACAAGGATCAATTTCAGCGTTTTCATCATCGAATTTTACCTGTTAATTTAATGTAGGTTGGGTAAACGCAAGGAAACCCAACATGATGCACCCACTACAAACTAGATAATAAGCAATCTATCCCACATTCCGCAGGTGTTTTTTGAATTTTCGGAATTATCCATAACCCAATGATAACAAGGCTTTCAGACAATGACACGCAATTCTATATTAGAGCGATCGCCGATATATTTAAAGCTCGAATCAAGTTTATTGAGAATAATGTCAATAAATTAGTTGGTTTGAGATTAAATTCATTGAATACCGACCTAGATAGCAAAAAGCATGAACTGGTTATTATGATTGGGTTTTAGCTGTTTTATGAAATTCTTTTTTTGACAAAATAACCTGCTGGGAAAAATATTTTGAGTATATTTACTC
>NZ_LJOU01000131.1:0-12142 GCF_001672085.1 Anabaena sp. AL93
GGGGAGGTAGGGGAAGAATATTACCAATTACCAATTACCCATTACCCATTACCAATTACCAATTACCCATTACCCATTACCCATTACCTAAAAAGGTAATTTCTCGAATAAACCTAATGACAGACTAATTAGGAAACCAAGAATGCTAATAAAGACAAGGATTGTTAGCATATAGCCTTGTGATTGACCAGAAATGCTGTATTTCAAACTTTGTCCGCTAAAAATCGCAGCAAAGCCGACTAAGTTGACTAGACCATCTACCAAAAAGCGATCGCTCCACGCGGATATCCTCGATAACAGCGCCACAGCACTTACAATCGTTAAGCGATAAATGCGGTCTATGTAAAAATCATAGCCTAATAAGTCTTGTATAAGTCGCCAAATCAAAATTCTCGATCTTGACCAAGCCTTGTGCAGATAAATTGTTGCGCCAATAGTCACCCCAGCAATGGTAGAAGCTACTAAAGATCCGACTACATACCAATCTAGGCTTTCCCAGCTAGGTAATAAATACCATTGCTGTAGCATCAGGGGTAATAATAGCGTCAGGATAGTTAAAGTCACCATTGGTAATGCCATTGGCCAGGCAACTTCTGGAGCGCGACGGGTTTTTGGTTGGGGTTGTCCCCAAAAAACTAACCGGAATACCCTAGTTAAATTCAAAGCCGTTAAGCCGTTAACTAAGATTAAAACCACAATTACCCAAGGGCTAATTTTTACTAAGCCGTCAGCCCAAGCTAACATTGCCCAAAAACTGCCCAAGGGTAATAGTGTTACCATACCTGCCGAACCGACTATAAAAGCTGTGGTAGTAGCTGGCATTTTTGACCACAAACCCCCCATTTCCGTTAGATCTTGGGTTTGGGTAGTGTAGATAACTGAACCAGAACTCATGAATAATAAGGCTTTGGCAATAGCATGACTCAGGAGTAACATTAACGCCACTCCACCTTGTTCCAAGCCTACAGCCAAAAATACTAATCCCATGTAAGCACTGGTGGAATGGGAGAGCGATCGCTTAATATCAATTTGGGCTAGAGATACCAATGTCGCCCCCACCGCTGTCATTACCCCCACAACCACCAAAGTATTTAAGGCAATAGGGGACAAATATAATAATGGTTGGACTTTGTAGAGGAAATAAGCACCTCCAGCTACCACCAACGAATTTCGCATCACCGAAGCTGGGTTGGGTCCCTCCATTGCCTCATCTAACCACAAATGCAGGGGAAATTGAGCGCACTTACCAGCAGGACCGGCAATTAAACCCAAACAGAGCAAGGTTGATGTCACAGGGTTTAAATCAGCGGTTTGCGCCCACTCATACAAATCCGAAAAGTTTAAGCTACCCGCTAAAGTAGAAAGAGTCACCACAGCCATTAGCAGCAACAAATCACCTACCCGCTTCGTCAAGAAGGCATCTCGCGCCGCCGTCACTACCAACGGTTGAGCATACCAAAATCCCACCAGTAAATAAGTCGAAAGGGTGAGAACTTCCAGCAAAGCATAGCTGAGAAACAAAGAATCACTAATTGCTAGACCACTCAGAGCAGCTTCAAAAAATCCGACTAGACCAAAAAATCTGGCTAAAGACCAATCTTTTTCCATGTAGCCTAGTGCGTAAATTTGCGCCAATAGACTTAATCCAGTAATTAAAACTGTTGCCCCAACACTGACTACGGAAATTTCCAGAGCAAAAGATAATTGAAAATCAGCAGCTTGAAACCAAGTAATTACTAAATTTTCCTGTTCTCGATTCCAGATATCTTTAAATACTAAGAAACTATGGACAAAACCTAAGATGGTAGTCAATAAATTCAAGTAAGCCGCAGGTCTAGGTCCCGTACGCTGGATGATTCCTATACTCCAAGGCAAAGTCAAAATTGCCCCTAGTAAACTATAAAGAGGCACGAAGCAACTCGTTAAAAATAGAAACTCATTCATCTAATATTTTCCTTAACAACTCAGTTCCGATTCTCTTAAGCAGCCTTTAAATAATCATTTGCTCAAAAAACAATATCCTTGTGAAAATCTATGTTTTCTTAACTTTTTTTAGCTCAATATGCCTAAGCACATTTACTTTAGATTAGCCTATTATTGAGCCATTAAATATAATTTAACATCTTAGATATTCTAATAATTTTTGAACAACATTTTTTATTTTTCTGCTTTTTTTAAATTTGTTTTTTAAGTACGTTGGTAAAATTTGCAGATTTTTACCCACTGTTTATAGCCATAGCGAATCACAGGAAAGATATAGCCAGTAGCCCGTCCGTCCCATATATAGCACTCACCAATCCTCCTCATCAAAGAATTAGCTTGGGCTATGAACTATAGTAATTCTCAAAGTGATAAAGAAATTATAAAGCATAAGTTGTCACTCTAGGGATCAGTGAATTTTAATCTCATAAAAGACCGTATGAACTTTTGTTAACTTTTTTTAATATATTTTATTACAAACTATTATAGTAATTTATGTTGCCAGGGATGCCAAGGTTTCCTATGCTTAAATGTGGCAGTATTTTCGGATCAGGATGAGCATCCCCGTCCAAAATTTCCACCCATAGTTCTAATTCGATTAAATTTTGAGGAGTTCTGCGATGCCAATTGCAGTTGGAATGATTGAAACTAAAGGCTTTCCCGCAGTAGTAGAAGCTGCTGACGCAATGGTGAAGGCTGCCCGTGTGACTTTAGTAGGATATGAAAAAATTGGTAGCGCTCGCGTTACAGTTATTGTGAGAGGAGATGTTTCTGAAGTTCAAGCTTCAGTAGCAGCCGGCATTGAAGCAGCTAAAAGAGTCAACGGTGGTGAAGTGGTATCTACCCATATCATTGCTCGTCCTCATGAAAACCTAGAATATGTCTTGCCAATTCGTTATACAGAAGCTGTAGAACAGTTCCGGGCTTAGTCTAATTACTGTTTAAACGAAAAACATTAACAGGACTGCTTGCTTGAGTTTAAATCTGGTACAAGTAAAAATTTAATTTAAGGACAAAAACAAATGTCAATTGCAGTAGGAATGGTAGAGACTCTAGGCTTTCCAGCCGTAGTAGAAGCTGCTGATGCGATGGTAAAAGCTGCTCGTGTTACCTTGGTTGGTTATGAAAAAATCGGTAGTGGTCGGGTGACAGTTATCGTCCGTGGTGATGTTTCCGAAGTTCAAGCTTCCGTAGGTGCTGGAGTAGAATCAGTTAAGCGCGTCAACGGTGGACAAGTGCTGTCTACCCACATTATTGCTCGTCCCCACGAAAACTTGGAATATGTCCTCCCCATTCGTTATACCGAAGATGTAGAACAATTCCGGGAAGGTGTTAACACAATCCGCCCTTTCGGTAGAAGACCATAATTAATAATGCAAATTGCCAGAGTTCGTGGCACAGTAACCAGCACCCAAAAAGATCCCAGTCTGCGGGGTGTGAAGCTACTAATGTTGCAATTAATAGATGAAAATGGCAATCTCCTGCCAGTATACGAGGTAGCCGCCGATAACAGTGTAGGGGCAGGAGTAGATGAGTGGGTACTTGTCAGTCGTGGCAGTGCTGCTCGTCAATTATCAGGTAATGAACAACGACCGTTAGACGCAGCAGTAGTGGCAATTATAGACACCATTTACGTTGAAGATCGTGTAATTTACAGCAAGAAAGACCAGTATAGATAGTCAGAACAGAGGCAAGAGGCAAGAGGCAAGAGGCAAGAGGTAAGAGGTAAGAGGTAAGAGGTAAGAGGTAAGAGGTAAGAGGTAAGAGTTGATGAAAATAGGCAACTGACCAATGACCAATGACCAATGACCAATGACCAATGACCAATGACCAATGACCAATGACCAATGACCACTGACCAATGACCAATGACCACTGACAAAAAGCTTATTTCAGGAGGAATCTCGCAATGGTAGTCCGCAGCACGGCGGCACCCCCAACCCCATGGTCAAGGAGTTTAGCAGAACCAAAAATCAATGAAACTGCATTTGTCCACTCTTCTTGTAACCTCATTGGTGATGTCAATATAGGTGCAAATGTAATTGTTGCTCCGGGGACTTCGATTAGAGCCGATGAAGGGACACCTTTTTGTGTTAGTGAAAATACCAATATTCAAGATGGTGTGGTCATTCATGGGTTGGAGCAAGGCCGAGTCGTTGGTGATGATGGCAAGAAATACTCAGTATGGGTTGGGAAAAGTGCCTCCATTACCCACATGGCACTGATTCATGGACCTGCTTACGTTGGCGATAGTTGTTTTATTGGCTTTCGTTCTACGGTATTTAATGCCAGGGTGGGTGCAGGCTGCATTGTGATGATGCACGCCCTAATTCAAGATGTGGAAATTCCACCGGGTAAATACGTAGCTTCTGGATCAATAATTACGACCCAGCAGCAAGCGGATAGATTGCCAGATGTCCAAGCACAGGATCAAGAATTTGCTCACCATGTAGTAGGGATTAATCAGGCTTTACGGGCTGGTTATCACTGTGCTGCGGATAGCAAGTGTATTGCGCCGATTCGGGATGAACTCAATCTTTCCGGTGCTAAATCTTATACAAGTATTGAAGTTGAAGAGTTAGAAAGGAGTAGTGACGTGGTTAGCTATAGCTTGGGTGCAGAAACAGTAGATCAATTACGTTATCTACTAGAACAAGGATTTAAAATTGGGACAGAACACGTAGACCAAAGACGTTTCCGTACAGGTTCTTGGCAAAGTTGTCAAGCAATTGAAACTCGGTCTTTAGGTGAAGCTGTTGCGGCTGTAGAGTCTTGCTTGAGAGACCACAGCGGTGAATATGTGCGTCTATTTGGTATTGACAGCAACAGAAGACGGGTATTAGAAACAATCGTTCAACGTCCTGAAGGTGTTGTTGCTGGTACATCTAGCTTTAAAGCCCCTGCCGCTGCATCTGCTGGTAGTTACAATGGTAATGGTAACGGCAATGGTGTTGGTAGTGCCAAATTGAGTGCAGAAACTGTAGATCAAATTCGTCAACTTTTGGCTGGTGGTTTCAAAATTGGGACAGAACACGTAGACGAGCGTCGCTTCCGTACAGGTTCTTGGAACAGTTGTGAACCAATTCAATCTAATTCGGCTCAAGCAGTTGTAGCTGCCTTGGAAGAGTGTATAGAAACTCATCAAGGTGAGTATGTACGTTTGATTGGGATTGACACTAAAGCCAAACGTCGCGTATTAGAAGCAATTATCCAAAGACCGAATGGACAAGTAGCATCTTCTGGTAGCGCAAAATCATTTACCAGTACAAGTTCTGCCACTGCAACGGCGACAGCTACTAGCACCCGGTTAACTGCGGAAATAGTAGGTCAATTGCGCCAACTATTGTCCAGTGGGGCAAAAATTGCGGTGGAACACGTAGATCAACGCCGTTTCCGCACAGGAACTTGGACAGTTGCGGGTCAAATTCAGGCTACATCTGAAAGAGAAGCGATCGCTGCTCTAGAAGGATACGTCTCTGAATACCCAGGCGAATATGTACGCTTAGTTGGGACTGACCCTAAAGCGAAACGCCGCGTATTAGAAGCAATTATCCAACGTCCGTAGAGGCAGGCGCAGGGGAGCAGGGGAAGTAGGGGAAGCAGAGGAAGTAGGGGAGAAATTTTCTTCCTTCTGACAACTGACAACCGACAACTGACAACTGACAACTGACAACTGACAACTGACAACCAACAACTGACCATTTCCGGCTTCCGAGGTAATAAATTCCATGTCTGTATCGCTGCTACGCCTGGGCGATAGATTTGATGCTCATATTCATGGCGACGTAATTATTCATCCCAGTGCAGTAATAGCTCCTGGGGTAATTCTGCAAGCAGCTACTAACAGTACAATTGTGATTGGGGCTGGAGTATGTCTGGGTATGGGATCAATTCTCCAAGTAAGTGAGGGTATTCTAGAAATAGAAGCAGGAGCAAACTTGGGAGCCGGTTTTTTGATGGTTGGTGAAGGCAAAATTGGGGCTAATGCTTGTATTGGTGCAGCCACAACGGTTTTTAACTGTTCCGTAGCGCCAGGACAAGTTATTCCCTCTGGTTCAATTTTGGGAGATACTAGTCGGCAGATTGTTGAACCGTCAGCGGTACAACCAGAATCTACTAATTCTCAACCAGAGAAACCAGAGGAATCAGCCGAACAACTTGAATCTCCTCATTCTCAACCAGAGAAACCAGAGGAACAGGAAAAAGTATTTTCCTCAACTCAACTCTCGGTTGCGGCTTTTCTGGAGTTTAAACACCAATCTACACCTGTATCTCCACCTTCACCTACACCGAAAAGCCAGTCTCCACCAGAGTCGGAAACGGCTGTGGCTAGTGATTCCACCCCCGTTGAAACTCCGCTTCCAGAGTCTACAGAAACTACTTCTGAAAACTTAGAACCTAGCGAGTCTGATCTAGAAGCTCACAACATTTTTGGTACGCAAATCTATGGACAAGGTAGCATAAATAGGCTGCTGAGTACATTATTTCCCCATAGACAATCCTTGGGTAACGAAAACTCTCACAATTCTTCAGGTTAAGTGTTAAGTATGAAGTATGAACGTAAGTCCATATTAAAATGCTAGTTTTCATTCTTTTGTGATTGAAGACGCTATACGAACCTTATCCTGGAAAATTTAGATGGAAACATATAATCAAAGTGCTTTGAGTAATATTCATGCACCACGTCGCCGTGATAGCCTCAAAGACACTGCTTTAGGTTTAGTCTCGACTCTCAGTTTTCCCGCTATAGTTGGCACGGCTGACATGATGTTAAAGTCGGCTGGAGTCCACTTAGTTGGTTATGAAAAAATTGGTAGTGGTCATTGTACAGCAATTGTCCGAGGTGGCATTGCTGATGTCCGTTTGGCTGTGGAAGCTGGTGTGCAAACGGCTGAACAGTTTGGACAGTTGGTTTCTAGTTTGGTGATTGCGCGTCCTTATCCTAATTTAGATATAATTCTACCTATTAACCGTCTGACTCGATTTATGGGAGATGGTGGTGGATACAGCCGTTTGAGTAATCAAGCGATTGGGTTGGTGGAAACTCGCGGGTTTCCTGCTATGGTGGGTGCTTGTGATGCTATGCTTAAAGCTGCTGATGTGCAATTAGCATCTTATGAGAAAATTGGTGCTGGTTTGTGTACGGCAATTATTCGCGGTTCAGTGGCTAATGTTGCCGTAGCAGTAGAAGCGGGAATGTTTGAAGCGGAACGCATTGGTGAGTTAAATGCAGTTATGGTGATTCCTCGTCCTTTGGATGAGTTGGAAGAAACTTTACCTGTGGCTAGTTGCTGGATGGAAGAACGTCAACCAGTTAATATACCTATTAATATTAAAGATAAAATAACAGATGTGGAAGCTGTGGAGTTGCCTGATTTGGCGAAACTGCCTGTGAGAGTTAAGGAAGAGATTTGGAATGATGAATAAGTAGGGCTTGCTGATAGCGTAGCGTTAGCCATACTTCTAGCCCTCACAGACAACTTTTCCAGCAAAGCCTACTTGTATAAAACTCATCAACCTTCATGAATCAATTGCAATAATGCTTCCGTTGATATCTTGCCACTCATGTCAGTACCTTCCAAGAGACTATCCGCCAAATCTCGCTTGTGATGATGCAACTCCACAATCTTATCTTCAATAGTATCCTTAGCCACCAGACGATAAATTGTTACCGGGCGTTGTTGTCCAATCCGGTGGGCGCGGTCAGAAGCTTGATCTTCCACAGCCGGATTCCACCAAGGGTCTGTATGGATCACGTAATCAGCAGCGGTGAGATTCAGTCCTGTACCCCCGGCTTTCAAACTAATGAGAAAAACATCCCCATCCCCCGCTTGAAAGGCATCCACGCTTCTTTTCCGTTCTGCCATTGGGGTACTACCATCTAAATATTGATATTTAATCCCTTCTTTAACCAGATAATTGCGGATGATATGTAAATGGTCAACGAACTGACTAAACACCAACGCCTTATGGCGATTTTCTAAAAGTTCACCCAGCACCTCACCAAAAAGCTGCAACTTAGAACTGGATAATTCAGTGTCAGGCATTACCAAACTAGGATTACAACAAGCGCGACGCAGTTTCATAATTTCTGCTAAAACTTGTAAATGCTTCTGTCCTGCATCTGCATTACTTTCGGTTAATTTAGATATAGCTTGACGACGCAACGCTTCATAAAATGCCTTTTCCTCTTTACTTAACTCCACATGAAGCAGAATTTCAGTTCGAGAAGGCAATTCTGACAACACCTGATTTTTTGTTCGTCGCAACAAAAATGGTTGAATTAGTTTTTTCAGTTTATTACGTGCTTGTTTATCTTGATATCTCTCAATGGGATTTGCAAAGCGTTGATTAAAGGTTTCAAAAGAACCCAATAAACCAGGATTAATAAACCGGAATAAATTCCACAACTCACCCAGATGATTTTCAATGGGAGTTCCAGTAGTCAACACTTTAAAATTAGCTTTCAGGTTCATAGCTGCCTGAGAACGTTTAGTAGCCATATTTTTAATTGATTGGGCTTCATCTAACACAATCGTTTGCCACTGCACTTGAGCAAGCATTTGAGATACTTCTTCCTGCTGTAATAAACCATAACTACAGACCAACATATCCAACGGTTGTAAACCATCTAATAATTTTTGACGGTTCGCGCCAGAAAATTGCAGAATATTTAGAGTTGGGGCGAATTTTTGCGCTTCACTTACCCAATTCATGCACACAGAAGTAGGAGCAATAATTAAAGTTGGTCCATGATGGGCATTTCTAAGAATGACTGCTAATGCTTGCACGGTTTTACCCAGTCCCATTTGGTCGGCTAAACAAGCACCTACACCCCAATGTGCTAACCGTGCTAACCAACAGAAACCATCCATTTGATAATCCCGTAATTCGGCTTGAAACGTAGACGGGAGTTCTGGTTGCAGGTCTTGCACTTCCTTGAGTTTCTGGATATGTTCCTTCCAGTGTTTATCTGCTTTTAGCTTACCTACCTCATCTACAAAATCCTCTAACCCTAATGTGGCTAAGGGGTGAAAACGCATACCTTTTCCATGTTTTTCCGAAAACATCCGTAATTCGTCGAGACGTTTGCGAAAAGCTTGGGTTAAAGCTAAAAATTGACCGTCACCAAGGGGAATAAAGCGGCTGGGGGTTTTTTCCAAAAGTGCTAGAAGTTGCTGCATATCTAGCACCAGGTCGTCATTTAATTTTAATTCACCGGTGGCTGCAAACCAATCTTGTTGACGTTGAATTGATAAATTAAAGTCTTTCAAGTCTGCATTGTGGCTAACCCGCAGTTTTTCCCCTTCTGGCCAAGCCATAACTACACTGTCTCCCAGTGTTTGCAATTCTAGCAGCAGTTCTAAACAGTCCTCTGCTTCTTCTATTGCCCATTCACCATCTTGTTCTTCAATTCGCGTTAAGGTGGGACAGGCTGCTATGGTTGCTTGGGCGAGTTGTTTCTCTTCTGCTAAATTGCGTTTAGTTTGCAGACGTTTACCTTCAATTTCGGCAATGACTGTTTCACCACCTGCACCGGGACGGAAGTAGGGTCCACCTTGGGTAAAGGGACGGGATAACAGGGTGATTTTCAAGCCAGAATTGGCAGGTAAGAGGTGAATATGGGGTAAGGTTTGGGCGGGGACTTCTTCTGCATTTTCTAGTCCGCCACCGATGTCAGAATGAACGGTAACGATGCCAGAGACGGCATTAATGGCTGCTAAAACTTGCTTTTCGGCGATCGCAGGAACATTTAATTTGTTATCTTTACCAATAATCTCGGCAATACGTCTGTGTTCAGCTTTAATTTCAATAACTTTGATGCGGGTTGGGGTTTCTTTAATATGCAGAATATTCTGTGATTCTGGTAATTTGGGCGAAAATTCCAAGGTGAGACGACCTTGTTTTTCTTTTTTCACCAGTAGTTCTGGTTCTCCCTTGACGATTTCTACGCGGATATTGGGTGTATCTTCCCAAAAAACTACTGGATGTCCAATTAAAGCTAAGATGGCTTTTTCGTTAAACATATAGTCAACTTTGCCATAATAGCCCTCACTATATGCCTCAATACAACCACAGACCCGCATATCTTGGGGTGTGACGTAATCAAACTCAGCTAATCCACTGCTAAGACGTTTAAGGGCTATGGGACGACCTTTACTCCATTCTCCTTTGGCATTAACTTTTTGTTCTTTGGGCTGTAAACTACATTGAACGAAATGGAAGGTGATGAACCATGCTAACCGCAGTTCTGACTCTGGTTTGCCAGGTTTTTGTGGTTGTTTCTGGAGATTTGCGAGGGCATTGAGGCACATTTCCCAATCTGCTTGGGGTTGGATTACATCTACTATGGTTTGGATGCCGCTATCTTCTCGTAGTGCCGCTGCTTGTTGTTTATAGTTGCTGCTGGGTTTGAGTCGGGATAGAAGTTCTGCGGTTTCCATTGTCAGCCAGTGATGACCGGATGCGAGCGATCGCCGATATAATGGCTCTAATAAATCAGGTAGGCGTTTTTTTGCACTCTCAGCATCCATCCAGTAAAGGCACAGAGAACAAAATAATGTATTTAAGCTATTTTTTTCTTCTACAGAAGCAATATAGGCACTTACTACAAGTTCTTTTTGGGTAATATCACCTCGCTGAACTTGCAGTACCATTTTCAATCTGACATAAACAAATGTGAGCCAATGATCTGATTCACGAGACATTAATGTGGCATACTCTTCTGCTTCTTTGAGGCGTTCTGCTGAACCATCTTTTAACAATGCTAAGATAAAAAATAAGCCGCCCATTGTATTAAAATATATTGAGCGTTTGCCTGTGGCTTTTTTTATAGCTTTGAGGGCATCTGTATAATATTTAATGGCTTGTTCATTTTCACCTCGAAGAAAATTCAACCAACCCCAATAAGTAGCTGTGTTATGTTGATATTTCTCTGATATCCGTTCTAAACTATCCTGTGCTTCTTCGGTATCACCCCGTAATAAGAATTGTTCTGTCAAAACCAGATTTAGATAATCTGAAGCATATTTTTCAGATTCACAACATTCTTCGTCTAGCATCATAAACGCATCTTCGCAGTCAGCCAATTTTAATGCCGAATTGAAGAGGATGCTAGATATACCACGTTCATATAATTCTTGTGGTAAGGTCTTAAACCAATTTTCGTCAAATGGGTTATTGCATATCTGCTCAAAAATATTTTTTATGACTATTTTTTCTGTATGATTACTGTAATTTTGGTAATCTTCAATTTGCTTATTAATAAAATTAAGGTCTTGGCGGTAAAGACCAATGCGGATTTCTCTGATACACTGGCGGAGACTGCGGAACATCCGCGAATTCTTGTTCCAGTGATTACTTACAGGTAGTTTTTCCTCTACGGCTTTAACTAATATATCGAACTTTCCGGTTTCTACCGCATGACGAGTAGCAATTTCTGTGAGTAACGGATGGCATTCAGGACCTGATTTGTTTTCCTTAACTAGCAAAAGTGCTATTACCAATTTTTCAATTTGGTAATTGAGGGTTGTAGCAGTCCAAGGTCTATTCTTTTCGTCTAAGGCAGCAGTTTGCGAAAGACAACTGAGGAATGAACTTTTGTCTATCGGTGCATAAATTATCGAAAACAATTGGATAATCTTTTGGATAGTAGGGGATAAATCGAAGTATTTTTTAGCGAGTTGTGTTCGTAATTGGGTGGAATTAGCGTTAAAATCAGACATGGTACTAATAATTGACACCGTTGTTAGGTATCTGGTGTAGATGTGCAAAAGCAGTTGAGCTTTTAACTGGAATATTACCTTTTAGATTACCAGATGAATTGCTACATTTTCTCAAAGTTTGAACCATTAACCCCGTTCTGTCACTCTCGGAACACAATAATCGAATCCATCTTTTGTATACTGCAAACGGTTCATAGTTTAACCAAATATGAAACCCCCCTCCAAACCTCTCCCCGCAACGGGGAGAGGCTTTGAACCTTGTTCTTTGTATAATAAAAAAGTCCAGCTTCTAGCCGTTTTGAGTATAATTACAGGATTATTTCGTTTGTATAGCCGCGTTCGCATAGCGTGGCGTAGCTATATTATGTTTACCATATCTAGTAGTTCGTCAAATTTATTTTGACGGATAATGATCGGAAAAAACTTCTGTTCTTCCC